>NZ_JBFAJA010000153.1:0-19277 GCF_040654975.1 Dactylosporangium sp. NPDC050588
GAGCCGAAGACGGCCGAGGCGCTGCAGGCCGCGCTGAAGAACGTCGGCATCAACGCCCGTCTCGACCCGACCGACGCCTCGCTGTACTTCCGCTCGACCATCGGCGCGCCGTCCAACGTGCACGCCAAGGGCTACGGCCTGATGATGGCCGGCTGGGGCGCGGACTTCCCGACCGCCTACGGCTTCCTGTCGATCCTGGTCGACGGCCGCACGATCTCGGCGTCGGGTAACAACAACTACGCCGAGCTCAACAACCCCGAGGTCAACAAGCTGATCGACGACGCCAAGGCCGCGACCGACCCGAAGGCCGCCGCGGACATCTGGTCGAAGATCAACAAGATCGTCATGGAGGAGGCCGTCATGGTTCCCTTCGTGTACGACAAGGCCCTGAACTACCGCAACCCCCGCCTGACGAACGTCTTCGTCACGGAGTACTACGGCATGTACGACTTCAGCAGCCTGGGCGTCTCCAGCTGACGAGGTCGTCCTGACCGAGCAATGCCAGTAAGCCGGTAACCCGCCCTTCCGAGGAAAAGAAGGCAGGTGAAGGCCACGGCGCCGGCCGGTGAGACGGGAACCCCGTCGAGCCGGCCGGCGTCAGGCCGCACACGTGATCAACTACATCCTGCGCCGCCTGGTCACAGCCGTCGTGCTGCTCGTGGCCGTCTCGGCCGTCACCTTCCTGATCTTCTTCGCGATCCCGAAGGCCGCCGGAGCTGATCCCGCCGAGATGTACGTCGGTAAGTCGGCGACCCCGCGCGACGTCGAGGCGACCCGGGTCAAGCTCGGTCTGGACAAGCCGATCTACATCCAGTACGGCCGCTTCCTGAAGGGCATCGTCGCCGGTCGCGACTACAACAACGGCCCGACCGTCACCCACTGCTCCGCCCCGTGCTTCGGCTACTCCTTCCGCACCGACCGCGAGGTGTGGCCGCTGCTGATCGACCGGCTCCCCGTCACCATCTCCCTCGCCATCGGGGCCGCCGTCATCTGGCTGCTCTTCGGCGTCGCCGGTGGCGTCATATCCGCACTGAGACGCGGCTCGATCGCGGACCGCACAGCGATGATCATCGCGCTCGCCGGCGTCTCACTGCCCATCTACTTCACCGGTCTGGTCGCCCAGCAACTCTTCGTCCATACCTGGCCGATCTTCCAGGGCGGCGAGTACGTCAACTTCAAGGACGACCCGGTCGGCTGGGCCAACAAGCTCTTCCTGGCCTGGGTCACCCTCGCGCTGCTCTTCGCCGCGCAGTACACCCGCCTCACCCGCGCCCAGATGCTCGAGACCATGAGCGAGGACTACGTCCGCACCGCCCGGGCCAAGGGCCTCAAGGAGCGGGTCGTGGTCGGCAAGCACGCGATGCGCTCCGTGCTCACCCCGATCGTCACGATCTTCGGCCTGGACCTCGGTGGTCTCCTCGGCGGCGCGATCCTCACCGAGAGCGTCTTCAGCCTCCCGGGTATCGGCCGGCTCAGCATCGACGCCGTCAACGTCAAGGACCTGCCGATCATCCTCGGCGTGACCCTCTTCGGCGCGTTCTTCATCGTCATGGCCAACCTGCTCGTGGACCTGCTCTACGCCGTGATCGACCCGCGGGTGCGGCTCTCGTGACGCTGCCGCAGCCCCGATCCGCTCGACCCGGCCCTGGAAAGGAGTGAGCATGTCCACCAGTCTGCTCAAGGACGGCGACCCGACCCCCGTCGGCGCCGGCTCGTCGGCACAGTCCTTCCTCGACGTGCGTGACCTGCGGATCCACTTCAAGACCGACGACGGCATCGTGAGGGCCGTCGACGGCCTCACGTTCCAGCTGGAGCGCGGCGAGACCCTCGGCATCGTGGGCGAGTCCGGCTCCGGCAAGAGCGTCACCAGCCTCGGCATCCTCGGCCTGCACCGGCGGGGATCGGCGAAGATCTCCGGCGAGGTCTGGCTCGACGGCGAGGAGCTCATCGGCGCCTCGCCCGAGCGGGTCCGCGCGCTGCGCGGCGCCAAGATGTCGATGATCTTCCAGGACCCGCTGACGGCGATGCACCCGTACTACACGGTGGGCAAGCAGATCATCGAGGCCTACCGGGTGCACCACAAGGTCAGCAAGGCCGAGGCGCGGCGCCGGGCCGTGGAGATGCTCGACCGGGTCGGCATCCCCCAGCCGCAGAAGCGCGTCGACGACTACCCGCACCAGTTCTCCGGCGGCATGCGGCAGCGCGCGATGATCGCGATGTCGCTGGTCAACAACCCGCAGCTGCTCATCGCCGACGAGCCGACCACCGCCCTGGACGTGACGGTGCAGGCGCAGATCCTGGACCTGATCCGCGACCTGCAGGCCGAGTTCAACTCCGCGGTCATCATCATCACCCACGACCTCGGTGTGGTCGCCGAGCTCGCCGACGACATCCTGGTCATGTACGGCGGTAAGTGCGTCGAGCACGCCTCCGCACAGACCATCTTCCGGCGGCCGGAGCACCCGTACGCCTGGGGTCTGCTGTCCTCCATGCCGCGCGTCGACCGGGAGGTGCGCGACCGGCTGGTCCCGATCAAGGGCAATCCGCCGTCGCTGATCAACCTGCCGAGCGGCTGCTCGTTCCACCCGCGTTGCCCCTACGTCGAGCGCAACGGCATCCCTTGCAAGACGGTCGAACCGACGCTGGCGGAAGGCACGATCGACCACGGGGTCTCGTGTCACATCCCGCCCGCGGAACGGCTGGCCATCTTCAAGTCGGACATCGCCCCATCCCTCTGAGGAGCACGACAGTGTCGACGAGCACCCAACCCCAGCCGGCCGCTGCTCCGCAGCGGGACGGCGAGAACCTCCTCGAGGTCCGCGGCGTCGAGAAGCACTTCCCGATCCTTCGGGGTGCCTTCTTCAAGCGCAAGGTCGGCGCCGTGCGCGCCGTGGACGGCATCGACCTCGCCGTCAAGAGCGGTGAGACGCTCGGCCTGGTCGGCGAGTCCGGCTGCGGCAAGTCCACCACCGGCCGGCTCATGACCCGGCTGCTGGAGCCGACGGGCGGCAAGGTCATCCTGGAGGGGCGCGACATCTCGCACCTCGGCGTCTCCCAGATGCGCCCCCTGCGCCGGGAGATCCAGATGATCTTCCAGGACCCGTACTCGTCGCTGAACCCGCGGCACACCGTCGGCTCGATCGTCGGCGCTCCGCTGCAGGTGCAGAACATCAAGACGCCGCACGGGCAGAAGCGTGAGGTCCAGCGCCTGCTGGAGCTGGTCGGGCTCAACCCCGAGCACTACAACCGCTACCCGCACGAGTTCTCCGGCGGCCAGCGGCAGCGCATCGGCATCGCCCGGGCGCTCGCCCTGCAGCCGAAGCTCATCATCGCCGACGAGCCGGTCTCGGCCCTGGACGTGTCGATCCAGGCGCAGGTCGTCAACCTGCTCGACGACCTGCAGCGCGAGTTCAACCTGACCTACGTGTTCATCGCGCACGACCTGTCCGTGGTCAAGCACATCTCGGACCGGGTCGCCGTCATGTACCTGGGGAAGGTCGTCGAGGTCGGCCCGCGGGACGGCCTGTACGGCACGCCGCTGCACCCGTACACGTTCGCGCTGCTGTCGGCGGTGCCGGTGCCCGACCCCGACCGCCGCGACAAGGCGCAGCGGGAGCGGGTCCTGCTCACCGGCGACGTGCCCAGCCCGATCGACCCGCCGTCCGGCTGCCGCTTCCGGACCCGGTGCTGGAAGGCGCAGGACGTGTGCGCCCAGGAGGAGCCGCCGCTGCGCGAGCTGCTGCCGGGCCAGACGGTCGCCTGCCACTTCCCGATCACCGACGAGGAGCGCTCCGCCAAGGGCGCTCAGGCGGCCCGCGCCGCCGCCGCGGAGATCCCGGTGGCCGCCTCGACGGACCCCTTTGCGGAGCCGATCGCATAACACCACGGAATGTGCGCCGGGGAGTCGACATGGTCGGCTCCCCGGCTTTGTTCTGCCGATTCGCCCTACCCGCGACCTGCCCCTATGCGGTGCGGACGCAAAGGAAACCGTGGAGCGAATCGCCCGAAACATTTGAAAATCTTGAGGCGAACGCCTTCCGCAGACCAATGTTTTTCGATCTCATATCCCCATCCCCTCGAACCGGGAGGACATGTGGGATTCAAGATGAGGTTCACGGGCGCCGCGGTGATCACCGCGGCGTTGACCGTGAGCACGGCAGGCTTGTCCGCACCGGCCAGCGCCGAGGCCGTCGCCAACACGGAGTACACCGTGGTGGCCGCGGACAACGTCTCCACCGGTGACGCGACCGCCGCCATCACCAAGGCCGGCGGCAAGGTCATCGCCACCAACGACACGGTGGGGATGTTCACGGTCCTGGCACCGCAGAGCGGTTTCGTCGAGAAGGCGGCAGCCTCCTCGAAGCTCGTCGGCGCCGCGCACCGCACCGCCATCGGCAAGGCTCCCAAGAAGGAGCAGCCGTCCGGCGTGGAGAAGGAAGCACTGGCCGCGGCAGCGGCAGCGGCGAAGAAGCCCGGTGGCAAGAAGCCCGCCACCGCCGGACTGGACCCCATGGACGACAAGCTGTGGGGCCTCAAGACGGTCAGGTCGGACCTCGCCCGCAAGGTCAACGCCGGCGACAAGCGCGTCACCGTCGGCGTCCTGGACACCGGCGTCGACGCGTCGCAGCCCGACATCGCCCCGAACTTCAACTGGGCGCTGTCGAAGAACTTCGCACCGGACAAGGTCGACATCGACGGTCCGTGTGAGGTCGCGAGCTGCCTCGACCCGGTCGGCACCGACGACGGCGGCCACGGCACGCACGTCGCCGGCACGATCGGCGCGGCGGCCAACGGCTTCGGCATCTCCGGTGTCGCGCCGAACGTGTCGCTGGTGGAGCTCAAGGGCGGCCAGGACTCGGGGTACTTCTTCCTCGAGCCCGTCGTCAACGCACTCGTGCACGCCGGCCAGTCGGGCATCGACGTGGTCAACATGTCGTTCTACGTCGACCCGTGGCTGTTCAACTGCACGGCCAACCCGGCGGACTCCCCCGCCGCGCAGGCCGAGCAGCGCACCATCATCCGCGGCATGTTCCGTGCCCTGACGTACGCCCACTTCAAGGGCGTCACGCTCGTCGGCGCGCTCGGCAACAACCACGAGGACAAGGGCAAGCCGCGCACCGACATCTCCAGCCCGGACTACCCGGCGGACGCCGCGTACGACCGGCCCATCGACAACAGCTCCTGCTGGGACCTGCCCGTCGAGGGACCGTTCGTCATCGGCGTCTCCTCCCTCGGCCCGTCGCTGAAGAAGTCGGACTTCTCCGACTACGGCCTGGAGCGCATCGGCGTCTCCGCGCCCGGCGGCTGGTTCCGTGACGGCTTCGGCACGGACAGCTACCGCACCAACGAGAACATGATCCTCTCCACGTACCCGAAGAAGGTGCTGCAGGAGGAGGGCACGGTCGACGCCGACGGCAACGTCCTGCCGGAGGCCGAGGGCCTGGTCTACAAGGAGTGCACCGCGGCCGGGAAATGCGGCTACTACACCTGGCTGCAGGGCACCTCGATGGCCTCCCCGCACGCGGCCGGCGTCGCGGCGCTCATCGTGAGCGCGCACGGCGCCAAGCACGGCAAGGACTTCGGTCTCGAGCCGTGGAAGGTCGAGTACATCCTGTACAGCACGGCCGCCGAGCACGCCTGCCCGGAGCCGCGCCTGCAGACGTACACGAACGAAGGCCGCTCCGAGGAGTTCAACGCGCTCTGCGAGGGTGGCAAGGAGTTCAACGGCTTCTACGGCTTCGGCATCGTCGACGCCTACAAGGCCGTGACCGCCAAGGCCTGGTGGGAGCACCGCTAGCAGTTTGTGACCGTCCTGGTGGCACGCGTCTATGCGTCGCGTGCCACCAGGCGTCCGCCGACCAGGGCGTCGGCCTTGCTGACCAGGTCGAACTGGTCCTTCCGGAGGGCTTCGAGGGCCTCACCGCCGCTGGTGACGGCGACGACCGACGCGCCTGCGGACTCCAGCGCCATGGTGAAGAGCTCACGGATATCCGGATCGTCCTCTGCCACCAGTACCGTCGCAGCCCCCATAACCCCAGCTTAAGATCCTCGGCGTGGCGTATGAGGCGGCTTCGAGCCGATACCAGGACATGCAATACCGGCGCAGCGGCCGCAGCGGGCTGAAGCTGCCGGCGATCTCGCTCGGGCTGTGGCACAACTTCGGGCACGCGCGTCCGTACGAGACCCAGCAGGAGATCGTGCGTCGCGCCTTCGATCTCGGGGTCACCCACTTCGACCTGGCCAACAACTACGGGCCACCGCCGGGCTCCGCGGAGACGAACTTCGGGCGGATCCTCGCCGAGGACCTCCGGCCCTACCGGGACGAGCTGATCATCTCGACCAAGGCCGGCTACGACATGTGGGACGGCCCCTACGGCGAGTGGGGGTCGCGCAAGTACCTGACGGCGTCGCTGGACCAGTCGCTGCGGCGGATGGGCCTGGAGTACGTCGACATCTTCTACTCCCACCGGCCGGACCCCGACACGCCCCTCGAGGAGACGATGGGGGCGCTGGACCGGGCCGTGCGGGCCGGCAAGGCGCTCTACGTGGGCATCTCCAACTACACGCCGGAGCAGACCGCTTCGGCGGCGGAGATCCTGCGCTCGCTGGGCACGCCGCTGCTGATCCACCAGCCGCGGTACTCGATGTTCGACCGCTGGATCGAGGATTCGCTGCTCGACGTGCTCGCCGAGGAGGGCGCCGGGTGCATCCCGTTCTCGCCGCTCGCGCAGGGGCTGCTGACGGACCGCTACCTTTCCGGCATTCCGGACGATTCGCGGGTGCGGACCAGCCGGTTCCTGAACGAGAGCGACCTCAGCGACGCCCGGCTCTCGGTCATCCGGGCGCTGGACGAGGTGGCCCGCGGGCGTGGCCAGAGCCTCGCGCAGCTGGCCCTGGCGTGGGCGCTGCGCGACCCGCGGGTCACCTCGCTGATCATCGGGGCGAGCTCGGTGACGCAGCTGGAGCAGAACCTGGGGGCGCTGTCGGCTCCGCCGCTGTCCTCTGACGAGCTCGCCCGCATCGACGCCGTGCTAGCTGAGCAGACCGTTTAGCGTCGTGATCACCGGCTGGAGGGCGGCGGGCACGGCGCCGTCCTTCACCTGGACCTCCTTGCCGCCATAGGTGATGGTGTACGTGTAGCCGTCGGCGACGTTGGTGCTGCCGGCGGCGGTGGGCAGCTTGGAGAAGCCGACCTGCTCCAGGGTGCCCTTGAGCGTGGTCAGCTGGGCCGGGGTCAGCTTGCCTTCCTTGGTGCCGGCCTTGGCGGTCAGCGTCCAGCCGCCGTCCGGCCGCACGACCAGGCGGTCGTTGGTGCCGGCGAGGCCTCCCTGGCGGGTGAAGATCAGCAGCGCGTCCGTGGTGCTCTGGCTGCTGCCGGTGCTGGGGTCGGCGCTCGGGCTCACGCTGGTGCTCGCCGGCGCCGCCGCACTGGTGGACGGCGCCGTGCCGGCCTGGTTGGCGTCGTCGGCGCAGCCCGTCAGGGCCAGCGCGAGCAGGGCGGTGACGGCGATCGGGGTCCTCGACCTCATCGAAGGTGTCTCCATCTCTCTTGGACTGCGGGTTCGCAGCTCGGGTTCCCCGTGACGTGTTCTTCGTTACCTTCTGTGCGCTCGTTTCTTGTCATACCCCCACGACATGATTGCCCCATGCGCCTCGACCCGTACCGTCACGTCCTCGCTCTTCCTGGCGTGCGGTCGTTGATGGTGCTGGCGCTGCTGGCCCGGATCCCGATCACCGCCATCGGGGTCACGATGACGCTGCACGTGGCTCAGGACCTCCACCGCGGCTGGGGCGCCGCCGGTCTGGTCGGTGCCGCCCTCACCGTCGGCACCGCGATCGGCGGCCCGCTCAACGGCCGCTTCGTCGATCGTAAGGGCCTGCGCCCGATGCTCGTCGTCACCACCGTGTGCGAGGCCGTCTTCTGGGCGGTGGCGCCGTCACTGTCCTATCCCGCGCTGCTGGTCGGCGCCTTCGTCGCCGGCGTGTTCTCCCTGCCGGTGTTCTCCGTGGTCCGCCAGTCACTGGCCGCGCTCGTCCCCGCCGACCAGCGCCGCCAGGCCTATGCGCTGGACTCGATGTCGGTCGAGCTGTCCTTCATGGCCGGCCCGCCGCTCGCCGTGCTGCTCATGAGCGGCCTCTCCGGCCGCGTCACCATGTGGTCGATCGGCGGCTGCCTCGTCCTCGCCGGCCTGGCCCTCTTCCTGACCGACCCGCCGGTCCACGCCCCCGCCGACGAGGACTCCCCCGCGGGCGCCACCACCGCGCCGCTGCGCCGCCGCGACTGGCTCACGCCCCGCTTCCTCGCGGTCTGCGCCGCCGCGGCCGCCACGACGATGGTCCTGGCCGGCACCGACCTCGGCATCGTCGCCATGCTCCGCGAGGCGGGCAAGGTCCAGCTCATCGGCGCCCTCCTCGCCGCGTGGGGCATCTATTCGCTGATCGGCGGCTTCGTGTATGGCGCTCTGACGCGCGCGGTGCCGCTGGTCGCCCTCCTCGGCGGCCTCAGCCTCTTCACGATCCCCCTCGGCCTGGTCGGCGACCGCTGGTGGCTGCTCACCGTCGCCCTCCTGCCGGCCGGCGCCCTCTGCGCCCCCACCCTCAGCGCCAGCACCGACCTCGTGAGCCGCCTCGTCCCCTCAGCCGCCCGCGGCGAGGCCATGGGCTGGCACGGCTCCTCCCTGACGGTCGGCCTGGCCGTCGGCTCCCCGCTCGCCGGCTGGGCCATCGACCGCGGCTCCCCGGGCTGGGGTTTCGCCGCGGTCGGCACCGTCGGCCTCCTCATCACCGCCGTCCTGCTCACCCTGCGCCACACCCACACCCCGGCACCCACGCCCGCAACCAAGCCCTCGCCCGCAACCGAGCCCTCACCCGCAGCCACAACCGAACCGGGGACCGAACCCGCGACCGCGACCGAACCCGGGACCGCGACCGCCGCCGGGACCGAACCCACGACCGCGACCGCCGCCGCGAAGCCCTCCACCTCCACCCCGACGCCTTCTCCTCTGACCATCTCCGCCCCCACGACCAACCCCGCCGCCACAGCTGCTCCCACGACGGCCGCTTCGGCAGCCAGCACCGCGGCATCCCACTGACACGACGCCTCCGCCCTCCCGGGTCGCGTCCGCTGTCCAAGCAACCCCGCACTCCCGCCCCCGCTTCCCGCCTTCACCACGGCTCTGGCTGGTCCTGCTCCCGCGGCTCCGGCTGCTTCCGCTGTCCAACCGCCACCCCTACTCCCACTCCAGCCAACACCGCGGCACCCCCACCAACACGCCGAGTCCGGGCGCCGAGTTCGCATCCGCTGTCCGAGCAGACCCGCCGCTCCCACTCCCGCCTCTGGCCCCTACCCCAGCCGCCGCGCCGACCACTCCGGCTGCTGCCGCCACCTCTGCTCCCACTCCAGCCACCTCGGCAGCCAACACCGCGGCATCCCGCTAACACGACGACTCCCGCCTCCAAGGCCCGCGTCCACTGTCCGAGCAGACCCGCCGCTCCCACTCCCACCTCTGGCCCCTACCCCAGCCGCCGCGCCCACCACTCCGGCTGCGGCCGCCACCTGCTCCCACCCCAGCCAGCCCCGCGGCACCCCATGAACACGACGACTCCCGCCTCCGAGGTCGCATCCGCTGTTCTCAAGCGACCCGACCGCTCCCACTTCTGCCCACCACTGCTCCAACCCCGCCACCCCCGGCGCTGCTCCAACGACAGCCACCTCGGCAGCCAACACCGCGGCATCCCCACTTACACGGGCGCCTCCGGCCTCCGAAGTCGCGTCCGCTGTCTGAGCAGCCCCGCCGCTCCCACTCTCGCCTCCACCGCTGCTCCAGCTGAGACCCGCTCCCTCCTCCACCATTGCTCCGGCTGCTGCTCCTGTTTCCACGGCTACCCCTACTTCCGCGACCCCCGGCTGCTGCCGCCGTCCCTGCTCCCACTCCAGCCAGCCCCGCGGCATCCCGCTAGCACGACAGCTCCGACCGCTGACCGGGTAGCCCCGCGGCCCCAGCCGCCACCGCCGCTTCCCGCCAGCACCGCCGCCTAGGCAACCGCCACCGCCGTTCCCACTACGGCCGCTTCTGCAGCCAGGACTGCCGCACCACCAAACGACAACTCCGGCCGCATTGACACGACAACTCCCGCAGCCGAGATCGCGTCCGCTGATCCGGTTGCCTGCTGATCCAGCCGGCACCGCCACCTCCACCAGCACCGTCACCCGACGGCTGGGCGCTGATCCGAACCGCTCCCACAGCTCCCGCCTCCGTCGCCGTTCCAGCCAGCACCGCTTGCTCGCGCCACCGCTGGCCGTCGCCACCGCCCTGAACAGCTCCACCGCTGCCGCCGCTGCCCCGACTACTGCCACCGCTCCGACCGCCACAACCGCTCCCGCAACAGCCCCCTCGGCGGCCAGCACCGCGGCGCCTCACTTGCGCAACGGCTCCGGCTCCGAGGTCACGTCCGCTGATCCGAGCAGCCCCGCCGATCCAGTCCGAAGCGCCGCCTTCTTGAGCACCGCCGCCCCAGGTCACCGCCACACTTCCGAACACCTCCGCCGCGCCACCCCGACCAGCACCGCCACCCCGGCCCGCCGCCGCCGGTGCCCCCCGCTCCAACCGCTTCCGCAGCTGACACTGTGGCGGCCACTAGCGCGACGACTCCTGCCGTTAGGTCACGTCCGCCGATCCGGGCAGCCCCGCCACTTCCCGCCAGCACCGCCGCCCCAACCACCGCCACCGACCCGAACAGGTCCACCGCTGCCGCCGCCACTCCGGCTGCCGCCGCCGCTCCAACCGGCACCGGTGCTCCCGCAACAGTCGCTTCGGCAGCCCAGCACCGCGGCGGCCCACTGACCACGACGACTCCGGTCTCCGAGGTCACCTCCGCTGATCCGAGAAGACCGCAGCTCCGGCCAGCACCTATTCCCCATCAGCACCGCCGGCACCGGTGGCTGGGCGCTGCCCCCCGAACAAGCTCGCCCGCTCGATTGCCGGTCCAGCCAGCACCGCCACCTCCCACAGCACCGCCGCCACGGGCCTGGGCAGCTCCCCGCCGGTCGCGCTGGTGTGATGGCTCGGGCTGCTGGTCCGGGTGGACTCGCGGCTGCGGTGAGCACCGCTGGTCCGGCGGCTGGGCGGTGCTGTCGATGCTGCTCTGGGCGCCGTTGCTGTCGCTGGGACCGCTGGTGCGATGGTGGTGCGCGGAGCGCCGCGGCTCCGGGTGGCGTTGCTGTTCGCGGGGTTGGGATCGAAGTCGTCCGGTGGTCGTCCGGGTGACCGGGGGCGTCCTTCGATCATGCGGTCTTCGACTGAGAGGTCCGCCGGTCGGTGTAGCGGTGGTGGTGGTGTCCGCGTGCGGGTTCTTCCGCCGGCCTGGGTGCCCCGGTGGCGCGTTGATCGGGTAGCGGATCCGGTCGGCATCCGGATCCGCTACCCGATCAAGAGGGGACGGAGGTTGGCGTGGGGTGTGGGGCGTCTGATTCGGGGTTGGGGCGTTGAGCGTTGTGGTGGGCCGAGAAAGCGGGGGGAAGGCGTGGATCGTGCCGGTTTGGGGTTTATCGGGTGGGAGGAGGGTCCGTTAAATCTTTGTGTTGGCACGTTTCGGGCGTGGTTCGCGGGGTGGATCACCGAGCGTGCCTCCGGCAGGAGGGGGCGCGACCGGACGGGGCGCGAATGTCGGCGAGGGCAGGGTCGCGAGGGAACGTGGTGGGCGGGAAGGGTGCGGGATTGTCCGGAAGGGGACCGTTTCGGGGTCGAAGGGTGGCGGGAATCAAGCGGTGTGGAACGGGGGTGGGTGGGGTCCGAAGCGCGTTGGGCTTCCTATTCGTCGCGAGTCGGAAATGGGTGGGGTGGGCGCTGACCAAACGGCTGGCGACGGGTGGGCGAACGGTGGGTTGCGGCCGGTCAGGCGGGTGGGCCGGGCGGGGGCGTGCCGGTTGCAAGGTGCGGTCCGCGGGGGCAATACAGCACGGAGAAAGGTGGGGCCCAGGGATCGGTGGGCGTCGCTGCGTGAATGCGATTCGGGGTGGCTTCTAGATCGACAGAGGAGGACGACGTGTACTTCGTCACCCGGCGAGATAGGGGCGCGGGGCTGGACGGGAGGAGTAATGGCTGTTCAGAGTGGGTGTGGGGCGTCAAGTCGGGCGGGTTGACCGGTTGTGGCACACAGGACGGAAGCCCGATCTACGGGTATCCAGGAGTGGGGCCGATCGATGGGTCCTGTCTGGATCGACCGATAGGAGAGGTTTTGCTGGCAGTGATAACAGCGACGGGGGCGATCACCGCAAGGACTGCGGCAGTCACGGAACGTATTCGTCGTGGTAGGACCGCCGGCATGGGCAACTCTCCGGAAAACTCGTCATCAATCGGGGTGAATCCGCCCAGATCTACCCGCCTGTCAGCCATATCCAACGGGTCCGGCGACAAACAGGATGGTTGCGTCCGTCACTCAGCGCGGTACGATCCGCCAGAGCCGCCATGCGGTCATCGGTGTGGAACCCCCTCCGCATCGCACCGCTCGTGGCACACCCGACGGAGGGCGATCTTGACTATCTGCTGCCCGCTTGCAGCAAGCGCGCCGGACGATCAGGCTGCGATGCGCTCTGTGGCATCGCCATCCGCCGGGTCAGCAGATCGTGTGAGGTTCGCATGAGTACGGCGATGCAGGTTCGGCTGCGGCACTGGCCCGGCATGAAGGTTTCCTGGCTCGGCGCGGGTGCTGTCGTCCACTCGGGCGACGAGCCCAGCCCGGGCGCGGCGGCGCTGGTCGTGTCGCCGCACGGCTCCACCGAGTGTGCGGTGGTCATCAGCTCGCACACCGTCAAGCTGCAGCCCGCGATGGTCGAGGAGCTGGCCGAGGTCCTGGCCAACGGGCTTCCCCGCGGGTTCACGGCGATGCGGTTCGTCGCGTGGGACGGCGCGTGCGCCACCAACGAGCGGCCGGCCGCGGCGCACATGATCGCCATGCGGCTCGGGATCGACGTCATCGCGGCGGCGGGGCCGCTGCTGGGCGTGCCTGGTG
The DNA here is from genome assembly GCF_040654975.1 of Dactylosporangium sp. NPDC050588. Taxonomy (NCBI): domain Bacteria; kingdom Bacillati; phylum Actinomycetota; class Actinomycetes; order Micromonosporales; family Micromonosporaceae; genus Dactylosporangium; species Dactylosporangium sp. NPDC050588. The sequence continues at coordinate 13,012 of NZ_JBFAJA010000153.1, forward strand.
GGTCGCTGTTCGCGCCGATCGGGCGTGGGGAGCACCGGCCGGGCGGGTTCTGGCGGTTCCGGACGGGTGCGCAGCCGCAGCGGGTCGGCTGGCGGTTCCCCGCGCCGCACTGGGAACAGGACCTCGGCGAGGTGCCCGAGCTGCCCGGCGACCTGGTGCTCGACCAGATCCCCGCGGGCCTGTGGCTGCACCGCCGCCGGGTCGGCAGCGTCACGGACCTCGCGTACTCGGTGCCGACGGACCACTCGCACCCGGCGATGATCCTGTCGCACCCGAACGAGGAGCCGCTGCACCGCGACGAGCTCATGCAGGCCGTCTCCGTCATTCCGGCGCTCGCCGCCGATCGGTGTGTCTTCACGCCGTATGGGCAGCGCCCCCTCCTCGACGGCCCCGTCGGGCCGGTCGTCGCCGACGTGCTGGGCCGCGCCGTGCACGTGCGCACCGGTCTGCCGCTGTGCGCGCCCGCCGGGCAGCGCGCGGTCGTCACGATCGACCAGAAGGGCCTCCCCCGCTGGCGGACGTTCGCCCGGGAGCTGTGGCACGCGCCGCGCACCGGCGCGCCGCGGCCGGTCGACTGGGTCAACCCGTGCCCCGACGTGCTCGACACGCCGGCCGGTGCGGCCACGTTCACGCTCGGCGGCGGCTGGGTCCTGGAGGTCATCCAGGCCGGCCTGTGGATCCGTCCCGAGCACCTGACCGACCCCGCGGACTGGATCCGCGGCCTGCCGGTCGACGTCAACCGCTGCGCGATCATTGTGGGCGCCCCGCACGCCGCGGAGCTGCCGCCCCCTGGTCACACGATGGCCGATGTACTGGAGAAGCTCCCGGTCGACGCGCGCAAGCGGGCCTATCTGGCCGTGCCGCGCGGGGCCGCGCCGAACGTGTTCATCCTCGCGACCGCGCTGCGGGACTCGCTGCCGGAGCCCGGTGAGGTCGAGCTCGTCGCCCCGCCGACGACGAGCGGCTCGTTCCCGGCGGTCGGGTCGGCGACCGGTTCGTTCCCCGCGGCGGCGTCCAACGGGCACCGGCCAGACGGACCGTTCCTGGTCAACGGCCGGCCCGCCAACGGGCACCCGTCCGGCGCGCACCCGACGGTGTCGCGCCCGGCGCACGCCTCGTTCGACGGCGACGAGCCGCAGGATCCGTGGCGCACCGTCTACGACCCCCAGCGCACCGGCTCCTTCGAGCCGCTCACCAGCACCGACCGCCGCGAACCGCGCACGGGTGGCTTCGCGCCGGCCGAGCCGACCAGCGGGTCGTTCGCCCCGGTCGAGCCGCGGTCGGGGGCGTTCCCGCCGGTGGAGCCGCGGACCGCGGCATTCCCGGCCCCCCACAACGGCGCCGACCTGCGCAACGGAGCGGACCACCGGAACGGGGCTGACCTGCGTACCGGAGCGGACCCGCGCAACGGCAGCGACCTTCGCAACGGCGCCGATCCCCGCAGTGGGACGGACCACCGGAGCGGGCCGGACCACCGCAATGGGGCTGACCTGCGCAACGGGGCTGATCTGCGCAACGGCGCCGACCCTCGTACAGGGGCGGACCTGCGTAACGGCAGCGACCTTCGCAACGGGATGGACCACCGCAACGGCGCCGACCCGCGCAACGGGCACGACCCGCGGACCGGGGCGTTCGCGCCGGTCGAGCCGCCGACGGGGTCGTTCGCGCCGCTGAGCCCGAACGGGACCAACGGCCAGCACGTCCCCGGCGGCTTCGGGCCGCAGCCCGGCCAGCCGCAGCACATGGGCCAGGGCCACATGGGCCAGCCGCAGCACCCGGGCCCGCAGCACCCCGGTCAGACGCACCCCGGCCAGTCCCGCCCCGGTCAGCAGTACCCGGGCCAGCAGGGGCGCGGTCCCGGGTTCGGCAACGGGCGGGGCGACAGCACCACGGCGTTCCCCCCGGTCGCGCCCGAGGCCTACCGCGGCACGCCCAACGGCACCCACCCGGAGCTGAACGTGGCGCCGCCGCGGACGTACCACCGCGAGCAGCAGTCGTACGACACCCAGGCCTACGACGCGGGACGGCCGGCCAACGACGGGTACCGCTTCGACGCCCCGAACTACGACGAGCACCACTTCGACCTGCCGACGCCGCCCGGGCAGCGCGCGCCGGTCCAGCGGATGCCCGCGCACGACGAGGCCGAGGACGCGGCCGGCGCCGAGGACACGTCGTCGATCCGCACGGGCCGGGAGATCCGCTCGCACGGCAAGAAGGCGAAGGCCACCCGCGCGGACGACAAGACCAGCACGCAGGAGCTCGACCGCCTGCTCGGGTTCTTCGACGAGATCCGCCGCGCGAAGGCGTGGGACGAGGACTCGCCGGGCTCGGAGACGGACGAGGCCACGGCGCGCCGCGCGGCCGCCGGCCAGCCACCCGCCGGCCCCCGGCGCGCCCGCTAGGCAAAACCCGCTAGGCAAAACCCGCTAGGCAAACCCGCCAGGCAAAACCCGCCAGGCAAGACCCGCCAGGCAACAGGCCAGCCAGGCAAACGACGCGACAGCGGCCCGGTCTCGGAAAGAGGCCGGGCCGCCGCGTTTTCGCCGCCGGGCCGGGGCAGACTAGGATCGTCCGGGTGCTCGACATCATGCTGCCGCACTACGGCGACGTGGAGCTGCTGAAGCTCGCCGTCAACAGCGTCATCGCGCAGACCGACGACCGGTGGCAGCTGACCGTCCTGGACGACAGCACCACCGAAGGCATCCCCGAGTGGTTCGCCGCATTGGGGCACGAGCGCGTCACGTACCGGCGAAACCCCACAAACCTGGGCGTCACCGGCAACTTCCAGCAGTGCGTCGACCTCGCCACCGAGCCGTTCATGGTCATCATGGGCTGTGACGACGTGATGCTGCCCAACTACGTCGCGTCGGTGCACGCGCTCGTCGACGCGCATCCGGACGCGGTGCTGATCCAGCCCGGCGTCGAGGTGATCGACGCGCGCGGCGAGGTGGTGCGGACGCTCGCCGACTCGACGAAGCGCCGGGTGTACGCGCCGAAGATCGACGGCACCGTGGTCATGTCGGGCGAGGAGCTCGCGGTGAGCCTGCTGCGCGGCAACTGGCTGTACTTCCCGTCGCTGTGCTGGCGCACGTCGCAGGTGCAGGCGGTCGGCTTCGACCAGTCGCTGAAGGTGATCCAGGACCTCGCGCTCATCCTCGAGCTGGTGACCCGGGGCGGCACGCTCGTCGCGACGGACGTGGTGTCGTTCCGGTACCGGCGGCACGGCTCGAGCCTGTCGTCGTCGTCCGCGGTGACGGGCGGGCGGTTCAGCGAGGCCCGGGACTTCTTCCTCGCCGCTGCGGCCCGGATGGACGCGCACGGGTGGCACCGGGCGGCCAAGGCGGCCCGCTGGCGCCTGTCGTCGCGCATCCACGCGCTGACGATGGTGCCGGCGGCCGCGAAGCAGCGCAGCGGCAGCAGTGTCGGCGTGCTCACAAAGTACGCGCTCGGTCGCTGACCATGTAGACATCGCGGGGGCGGCTCCGTCGTATCCAGTGCAAGGCCGGACACGACGAAGGAGACCGTGATGATCCACTCCAGCCACCTGCTCTGGCAGGCGAGCACCATGACCGAGGACCGGCAGCGCGAGGCGGAGCGGCAGCTGGCCCGCGCCGCGGCGCGGTGGCACCGCCGCCTGTGGGGGGCGAAGGCGGAGAGGGTGGGAGTCGAACCCACACGGGCGTGAACCCAACGCCGTTTTCGAGACGGGTGCCGGCACCAATCGGCTGGCCTCTCCAGTGCTGTGACGCGCCCTCGGAGGGATTCGAACCCCCGGCCTCTTCGTTCGTAGCGAAGTGCTCTCGTTCCGCTGAGCTACAAGGGCGTGGTGGTGCGCGGAAAGTGAGGGGATCGAACCCCCGCGGGGTGGTCCCCCGTCGACGGCTTAGCAAGCCGCAGCCTTACCTCTCGGCCAACTTTCCTCAGTACCCGGAAGAGGATTCGAACCTCCAACCTCCTGACCCTGAATCAGGCGCCTCTACCGTTGGGCCACCCGGGCACGGGTGTGGTGCGGTCGTGCGTGGACCCGACCGGACTCGAACCGGTCGCCTCCGCTGTGCAAGAGCGGCGCTCTTCCTGATGAGCTACAGGCCCGTGTGGCCCGGCGGGGAGGTAGCAGGGCCCCGCCGGGCCCATGGGTCAGCGCTGGGCGAGTGCGTGCCAGGTCGGAACCGACGGCTGGTGTCGCAGCACCATGCCCGCTTCGGCGGGGGTGCGGTCGCCCTTGCGCTGGTTGCAGACCATGCAGGCCGCAACGGTGTTCTTCCAGGTGTTCCGCCCGCCCCGGGACCGGGGCAGGATGTGGTCGATGGTGGTGGCGTCCTTGCCGCAGTAGCCGCACCGGCGGCCGTCACGGGCGTGGACACCGGCGCGGGACCACGCGGGCCCGCTGCCGAAGCGCCAGCGCGTGACGACGTAGGACACGAGCCGGACGACCTTCGGCATCGGGTAGACCCCGATGAGCCGGTCGGGCTCGGACTCGTGCACCACGGCAACCTCACGCAGCAGCATGCGCACCGCATGACGGAGGGTGACCCGGTGCAGGGGTCCGAGGTCGGCGTTGAGAACGAGAACCGCGGTCACCGGGCCTCCCTTCGTTTGTTTCTTCCCAACCGATACCAAACGATCTTGCGTGCCGTGAGCGGGATTCGAACCCGCACCGATCCCATTTTGAGCGGGACGCCTCTACCGATTGGGCTACCCCGGCGAATTGTATTCGGGCACAAAAAAGCCGCCCATTGTCGCGGGCGGCGGAAGAGGAGGGGGAAACCCTATCCTCGCCACCGTCCGGGCAGGATCAGACTGGCCGACAGGCCGCTGAGCAGCAGGTCAAGCCGGGCTAGGGCCGCGCGGGATCGACCGCGTGACGCCGACAACTCGATGCGCTCTGTCATTTGCGGTCTCCCTTCTCAGTCCCAGTTGATCTTGGTGTGTGGCTCGTTGATGTATTCAAAGATACGACCCCGGCGCCGCCGCGGCAACCACTTAATCGGCGGCGCCGGAGGTCCGCTCAGGCGGCGGCCGTGTAGTGCGCGAGGTACAGGTCCATCTCGTCGGTGGACTCGTCGCCCTCGTTGACGCTGAACCACAGCGAGTTCTCCAGCCAGAACCGGTGGATGAACTGCTCGAAGCTGTCGGCGGCGTGGACCATGTTGGCGACGAGGGCGTCGGGGTCGACCTCTTCCAGGCCGACGATCTCCAGCAGCCACGGCGAGGCGATCACGAACGGTTCGGTGCCGGGCCGCAGGTACAGGTACCAGATGACCGCGTCCTGCTGGTCGCGCAGGAACCGCACGAGCTGCGCCGAGGGCTCGACCGGGCTCGGGACGGGGCGGGGCGCCAGGTCGAAGTCGCAGCCGGTGCAGGACGGGATGGCGTCCATGAGGACCTGGCTGCTCATGAAGCGCTTGAACGCGGCCGGCAGCTCGACGTGCGTGGCGAGGGCGCCGACGTCCATGGCCCGCAGCGGGTCGTGCGGCGCGTCCGGGACCAGCCAGCTGAACGTGCCGTCGAAGCGTGACTGGTCCACTACCGGCAGGCTCTCGGTGGGGTACAGCTCGTAGGTACCCATGCTCGCCCGGGCGCTGCCCAGGTCCGTGCCCCACCAGCCGCGCGGAAAGTCGATCGTCATGTGTCGCACGGTACGACGCCATGTGGTGTTCTTCCGTCGCCTATCGGACCAAGACGAGCGCGTTTCAGGTCAACTCGTGTCACCCGTTGCTGGCCGCCTCCAGCGTCGGGATCTGCGGCAGCACGCCGAGGTAGCTCAGCTTTTCGACGATCGCCTCTGCCGTGAAGGGTTTGATGACGTACTCGTGGGCGCCGGCGGCGAGGGCGCGCACGATCTGCCCGTGCTCGCTCTCGGTCGTCACCATCATCAGGGTCATCTGGCGCAGGTGTTTCTGCTTGCGGACCGCCATCACGAACTCGAGGCCGTTCATCTCCGGCATGTTCCAGTCGATCAGGGCGAGCCCGGGTTGCAGGTCGTGGTCCCAGATCTGGTCGAGGGCGTCCTTGCCGTTGGTCGCCTCGCGGACCTCGAAGCCGAGCGGCAGCAGGATCCGTTTGAGGATGCCCCGCATGGCACGCGAGTCGTCGATGACCATGGCGAGCTTCGTGTCCATTCAGACTCCGACAGGTTGGTAGGTGGTGGTTTCGTACGGGTCCGTGGTCGTGTCGATCTTCGTGTGGAAGAGCGGGTCGGCGGCGAGGATGGCGCGGCGGACGTCGAGGAGCTCGGTGACGCGTTGCTGGATGACGGCGGAGCC
>NZ_JBFAJA010000154.1:0-18972 GCF_040654975.1 Dactylosporangium sp. NPDC050588
CGCTCCACGATCCTCGCCGCCACCGCCGGCCTGCTGATGTCCCTGGACGGCATGCACTTCGTCCTCTCGCGGGCCGCGCTGCTGGACATCTTCCTCATGTTCTGGATCGTGGTCGCCTTCTACTTCCTGGTCCTGGACCGTTCCCACCGCCGCGCCCAGTGGCTCGCCGCCCTGGAGTCCGGCTCCTCCCACGTGCGGCTCGGCGTCCCCTGGTACCGGCTGGCGTGCGCCGTCTCGCTCGGGCTCGCGGCGGGCGTCAAGTGGAGCGCGCTGTGGTACATCCTGCTCTTCGCCGCCGCGATCGTCGTCTTCGACGCCGGAACCCGCCGCACCGCCGGCGTCTCCAACTACGTGAGCACCGCACTGCTTCGCGACGGCCGGTGGCTCCTCGTGTTCGGCGCGCTCATCGTCGTGACCTACCTCGCCACCTGGACCGGCTGGTTCGCCTCCGACGACGGCTACTTCCGGCACTGGTACGCGCAGGCGCACGGCCTCGGCAGCGACCGCCTCATCGACCCGCTGGTCAACCTGTGGCACTACCACCAGGAGGCGTACGGCTTCCACACCGGCCTGGACACCCCGCACCCCTACCAGTCCTGGCCGTGGATGTGGCTGCTGCTGGGCCGCCCCGTCAGCATGTACGTCAACACCGACGGCCCCTGCGACGCCGCCAGCTGCGTCTCCCAGGTGCTGCTGCTCGGCACCCCGGTCCTGTGGTGGTCGTTCCTGCCCGCTCTGGCCGCCCTCACCTGGCTCGCGATCGCCCGCCGCGACGGCCGCGCCTGGCTCATCCTGGCCTGCTCCCTCGCCGGCATCGTCCCCTGGTTCCAGTCCATGCCGGCCCACCGCACGATGTTCTACTTCTACGCCCTGCCCGCCGAGCCCTTCCTGATCCTCGCCGTCGTGTACGTCCTGGGCGCCATCATCGGCCCGCCCCGCCACGTCAACCCCGCCAGCGACCACCGCCTGATCGGCTCAATCGTCGCCGGCGCGTACGTCACCCTGGTCGCCATCTGCTTCGCCTACTTCTACCCCATCTACAGCGCCACCGTGATCACCAACGCCGAATGGCTCTCCCGCATGTGGCTAGGCTCCCGCTGGATATGACCCATCCCCTGCGAGGGGCAAGTGGCTAGCCTGGAGCAGTGGCTGACCTGGGGGAATGCGACTGATCTCGATGCGGGCGCGGGCGCGGGCGTGTCGCGGGAAGCGGTCCGGACCGACAGCCCTTGTTGCGGTTGCGATGTCGCCGCCGCGGGGCTGGGAAGACCCGTGGTCGCTTGCTTGCTGAGTGGGGCCCACGTGGCGGTGGGGTCTTCTGTTGTGTCGGGCGGGTTGTGGTCGCGACTGGTGCGACGGCCTTCTTCCCGGAGGTCGCGGTGAGCCCGATGCCGAGCGCGGAACCCGAAACCCGACGGAGGTCCGAGCCTCCGACCCGGCACGTGTGCACAGCTCAGCAGCATGCACCGGCGCCGGTGTGTCCGGTGTGGGGCACGCGCCCAGCCGGACGAACGGTCCAGGGCAGGCCACACCCCGAGCCGCGGGAACGGCCGGCGGGCATGCCCCGAGCCGCATGAGTGGTCCAGGGCCGCTGAGTCGGCACGGTGGACTGATCGTGGGGTGCCACGACGATGGCGGATGAAGTCGGGATACAACTGATCTCGATGCGGGCGCGGGCGCGGGCGTGTCGCGGGAAGCCGTCCGGACCGACAACCGTTGTTGAGGTTGCGATGTCGCCGCCACGGGGTGGGCATGCCCGTGGTCGCTTGCTGGGTGGGACCGCGGCGGCGGGCGGTCTTCTGCCGCGCAAGGCGGGCGGGCTGTGGGCGCGACTGATGCTGCGGGAACCTCCCAGGAGGTCGCGGTGGACCCGATGCCAAGCACGGAACCCGAAACCCGACCGCAGCGAGCACTGGCGCCGCAGCTGGGGCCGAGGCCGGCAGCCGGAGCTGGGACTGGCCGAGGAACGGGACCGGCGGCCGGGACCGTGGCTGGTGCGGCGGCCGGAGCGGAATCGGGAGCCGGCACGGAGGCGGGACCGAGGGCGGCGGCGGGCGTCGGAGTCGGAGGTGGCGGCGTGGGTGTGAGAGCTGGGATCACCGTCGTGATCGAAGCCGCAGCCGAAGCTGACGCCTCGGCGGCGGGGACCGCGATCCGAGCAGAGGTGGGGGCAGGCGTCCCGGCCGCGGCGGGCGGCACAGCCCCACCCGCAGCCAGCGGCACAGCCTGAGGTGCGGCTGGCGGCACAACCTGAGCAGCAGCCATCGCCACAGCCCGAGGTGCAACCGGCGGCACAGCCCCAGCCAGCGGCACAGCCCGACATGCAGCCAGCGGCACAGCCCGACGTGCAACCGGCGGCACAGCCCCAGCCAGCGGCACAGCCCGACGTGCAGCCAGCGGCGCAGCCCGACATGCAACCGGCGGCGCAGCCCGACATGCAACCGGCGCCACAGCCCCAGCCAGCGGCACAGCCCGACGTGCAACCGGCGGCGCAGCCCGACATGCAACCGGCGCCACAGCCCCAGCCAGCGGCACAGCCCGACGTGCAGCCAGCGGCACAGCCCGACGTGCAACCGGCGGCGCGACCCGACTCGCAGTCGGCGCCGCGGTCCGAGGGGCGGGTGGGGGCGGAGCGGCGGCGGGGCGCGGTACCGACGCCGCAGCAGGATGTGAGAGTGCTGCCGTGGACGGAGGTGGGGCTGTGGGGGCGGGCGTGTCGGGACGGCGGAGGGCGGGGCGAGGTGGCGGCGGGGTGGGGGCGGCGGCGAGGATGCGGGCGTTGCGGAGGCGGGTCAGTTTCGTGGCGTGGCGGGTGGCCAGGCCGTGGGCGCGGGCTTCGGCGAACTCAGCCCTGGCGCGGGAGCGGGCCTCGCGGCGGCGGGCGAACTCGGCTGCGGTGGCCGCGCGGCGGGCGGTGCCGTCCAGCTCGGCGATGGGCAAAGGTGGGCGTGGATCTGGTGCGGACAACGAGAAGCACGGGCGTGGCATTGGCGGCCTCCCCCTGGCCGATGCTTGCCTCAATTCTCCCGGCCCCCCAACCCGGCGTCCAGCGCCCACCGCCATCGTGCACGCTTTGTGACGGCCGAAGCACCGACCGTCAGAGGCGGGAGCGGAGGCGGCGGAGCATGCGGGCGTCCTCGAAGCCGGCGGCGCGGGCGGCGGACTCGACGGTGGCGCCGTGGCCGATGAGGTGTTCGGCGCGTTCGACCCGCAGGAGCTGCTGGTAGCGCAGCGGGGTCAGGCCGGTGGCGTCGCCGAAGAGGCGGGTGAGGGTGCGTTCGCTGACACCGGCCGTGGAGGCGAGGTCGCGGAGCGGGAGGCGGTCGGTGAAGCGGGCGTCGATGACGTCCTGGACGCGGTGGACGACGTCGGAGAGGTGGGCGCGGTGGCGGAGCATGGCGCTGTCCTGCGGGTCGTCGCCGTTGCGCCGGGCGTACACGACCATCTCGCGGGCGATCTGGGCGGCGGTGCCCGGGCCGTGGCGGGTGGCGACGAGGTGGAGCGCGAGGTCGATGCCGCTCGCGATGCCGGCGGAGGTGACGACGCGGTCGTCGATGACGAAGAGGACGTCCTTGAGGACCTTGGCGCGTGGGTACCGCGCAGCCAGCCGGTCCTGCAGCACATGGTGCGTGGTGCACCGGCGGCCGTCCAGGAGACCGGCCTGGCCGAGGGCGTCGGCGCCGGAGCAGACGCTGGCGCAGGTGCCGCCGGCCGCGTGGTGGGCGGCGAGCCAGGTACGGGCGGAAACGCTGAGACGGCCGTTCTGGGGGAAGCCGTGGCTGCGCCAGCCGGGCACCACGACCAGGTCGGACGGTGCCAGCGACGGCAGGCCCGTGGTCCGGCGGACCGGCAGGCCCTGGGCGGAGGGGACGTCGTCCTGCTCGGCCGCGTAGTCCAGCTCGTAGTCCAGGCCGAGGTCGCGGGCCGTGGAGAAGACCTGCGCGGGGCCGGCCAGGTCGAGCAGGTGCAGCTGCGGCACGAGCAGGAACACGACCTTCATCAGCCGATGAGCTCCTTCACCGTCGCGATGGTGGCGAAGCGGCCGGCGAGGGCGTACTCGGTGCGGGCGATGACCTCGTCGGTCCGCAGGGTGCGGGGGCTGGCGAGGATCTCGTCGTAGGGCAGGTCGCGCTCGTCGCGGTGCGGGATCGGGAACGTGGCGGTGGCCTCGGTGACGAACGTGACGTCATAGCCCAGGTCGCCGGCGACGCGCGTGGTGGTCTCGCAGCACAGCTCGGTCTGGATGCCGGTGACGACGAGGTGGCGGATGCCTTCGGTGGTGAGCAGCTGCTGCAGGCCGGTGGTGGTGAACGCGTTCGCGGAGGTCTTGGTGAGGACCGGCTCGTCCGGCAGCGGCTGCAGGCCCTCGATCGGGCGGACGTGCCCGTTGCGCGGGTCGAACACGTTGCCGACCTCGTGGTGCAGGATCCAGATGACGAGGTCGCCGCGGGTACGGGCGGCGTCGATCAACGGGTTGACCGTCGCGACGATGTCGGGGTTGGAGACGGCGGCCCAGCTGGGGCGCTGGCGGAAGGACTCCTGGATGTCGATGACGAGCAGCGCGCTTCTCATGACGACGATCCTGCGCCGCCGGGCGGCTCCGCGACAGGCACGGCCACGCCGGTAACCGGAACGATCTGGTCACGGGAAGGGCCCGCCGACATGCGCAGGGTCAGCCAGTACAGCAGCAGCAACAGCAACGCGAGGGCCAGCAGCGCCGACCCGAGGACGTTGACCCCGGCACGCGCGAGCAGGACGCCGATCGCGGTCGGGACGAGGGCGCCACCGAGCCCGGCGCCGGCGATCTGCAGCCCGATCGCCCGGTCGGCGTGCGCGGCCCCGACGCGGTCGGCGGTGGTGAGCGTGAGCAGCGGGAACACGGGGGCGGCGGCGAAGCCGATGATGCCGAGGCCGGTCGCGGCGAGCCAGCCGGGGCCGGGCAGCGCGACCAGGAACGCGCCGGCCGCCATGCCGGCCATGCACCCCACGATGACGCGGTTGACGCCGATCCGGTCGGCGACGGCGCCCTGCACGACGCGGCCGAGGAAGAGCATCGCCCAGTAGCCCGACACGCACACGCCGGCGACCGCGTCGCTCACGCCGCGGCCCTCGGTGAGCAGCAGGAACGCCCACAGGCCGGCGCCGGCCTCGACCGCGACGTAGACCCCGAACGCGACCACCTGCACCCACACCACCGGCATCCTGAGGGTGTCCCGGCCGCGTTGTGGCGTCTCGTGTACCGGCACCGGGGCCCTCCCCCAGCTGCGGGCCTTGACGACGAACGAGACCGACAGTGCCAGCTGGGCGGTGGCGACCAGGGCGTACCCGAGGCGCCACGGCGAGCCGCCGCTGATCACGGACGTCATGATGAGCGGTCCGATCGCGACACCGAGGCCGAAGCAGGCGTGCAGCCAGTTCATGTGGCGGGCGTTGAAGTTCGCGGCCGCGTAGGCGTTGAGCCCGGCGTCGATCGCGCCGCCGCCGAACCCGCCGAGCAGCGCGCACGGCACGACGAACCAGAGGCTGGGGGCGAGGGCGTACCCGGCGAGGGCGAGGCTCGTCGCGGCGGTGCTGCCGGCGAGGAGCCAGCCGACGCCGACCCGCCCGAGCAGGAACCCGGCGGCGACGCTGGAGGTGAGATAGCCGGTGGTCGCGGCGACGAGCAGGTAGCCGACGGACTCGGTCGACACGTGGAAGGTGCCGGCCATGAACGGCCAGCCGACGCCGAGGAGGCCGTCGGGAAGCCCGAGGCTGATGAACGCGAAGTAGGCCAGCACGAGCAGCGACGTTCTCACTCCGGCGATCTTACGGTGTCCAGTGAATGGGAATCGTCTCCCATTATTAGAGACGAGAATATTAGAGTCTGGGACATGGCCAACAACGTCTACACCCATGGACATCACGAGTCGGTCCTGCGCTCCCACCGCTGGCGCACCGCCGCGAACTCCGCCGCGTACCTGCTGCCGGTGCTCCGGCCGGGCATGACCCTGCTGGACGTCGGCGCCGGCCCCGGCACGATCACCGCCGACCTGGCTTTGGCGGTGGCCCCCGGCGCGGTGACCGCCCTGGAGGCGACCGCGGAAGCACTGGAGGTCACGAAGGCGGGGGTGCAGGGCGTCTCGTACGTCGTCGGCGACGTCCACGCGCTGGACTTCCCCGACGACAGCTTCGACGTGGTGCACGCCCACCAGGTGCTGCAGCACGTCGCGGACCCCGTGCAGGCACTGCGCGAGATGCGCCGGGTGTGCAAGCCCGGCGGTTACGTGGCCGCCCGGGACAGCGACTACGCGGCGTTCACCTGGTTTCCGCAGCTGCCGGAGCTGGACGAGTGGATGGCGCTGTACCAGCGGATGGCCCGCGCCAACAGCGGCGAGCCCGACGCCGGCCGCCGCCTGCTGTCATGGGCGCGCGCGGCGGGCTTCACCGACGTGACGGCGACAGCTTCGACGTGGTGCTTCGCCGACGACGAGGACCGCTCATGGTGGGGCGGCATGTGGGCGGACCGGGTCCGCACCTCGGCGATGGCGACGCAGGCCCTGGCGAGCGGCTCGACCCCATCAGACCTGCAGCGCCTCTCGGACGGCTGGCGCGCCTGGGCCGCCTCCCCCGACGGCTGGCTCTCCATCCTGCACGGCGAGATCCTGGCCCGGCCGTAAGCTCTACGGGTGGATCGCCCCCTCGTCACCGTGTGCCGCGACTGCTGCTGCGGCTCGCCGCGCAAGCACCCGGACGTCGACCACGCCGGCCAGGTGGCGCGGCTCCGCCAGGCACTCGGGGCGGCGGGGGTCCGGGTCAGCGGCTGCCTGGACGCGTGCGCCCGCTCCAACATCGTCGTCGTGCACCCCACCCCGTCCGCCCGGCGGGCGGGTGCCCGGCCGGTGTGGCTCGGCTACCTGCTCGACGACGCCGTCATCGACGACCTGACCGCCTGGGTCGAGGCCGGCGGCCCGGGGGTGGCCCCGCTGCCCGCGATCCTGGAGCTGTACCTGACAAAGGCACCCGCGGGGAGCGTCTAGGATTCTCTGAAGCGTTGGGTAATCGCGCACTCACGCCATCGGAGATCAATTAGGAACGTTGAGGTACGGTGGAAGACAAGCGGAGCCGCCGCCGGGAACGACAGCGCCGCCCCGCCGCTACGCAACGAACGCCGAACGTCAGCACTGCCCATTGCGGCGCCGCCACCCAGCCATCGCGCGCGTGTTGATGCCGTGGTGGATCGCGCGGTCCCTGGGTGTTGTGGTGGCTCGTCCGGGTCCGCCGGCCCTTGGGTGTCGTGGTGGCTCGTCCGGGTCCGCCGGCGTAGCCACAGCCCGGCTGCGGCCAGCGCCCGGCGACCGCCTCGGCGAGGGGCAGCGGGGTCGGCGCTGTCGTTCCCGGCGCGCGTCAATCCGGGACGGCTTGATCCGTGACGGCTTGATCGAACCGGCGGCCACCAGGACAGAGTTGAACCTGGGCCCGCGGCACCGAGCCCTCGATACCAAGAGCCCGGACCTGCGAACCGGACCTGCCGCGCGACGTCCCGCCACGAAGGCGGGTCAGGGCAGCGGCCGGGGCCGGTCAGGGGCGGCAGCCCCGGCAGCCAGAGACGACCGCCGATGGCGGTCAGAGGCGGCAGCCTGGGGCAGCCAGAGACGACGGCCTAGGGCAGCCAGAGACGACCGCCGAGAGCGGTCAGAGGCGGCAGCCGGGGCAGCCAGAGGCGACGCCCAGGGGCGGTCAGAGGGGCGGCGGAAGGTGAAGAGCGTGCAGGTCGGAAGCGCCGCTGCCCCGGGCGGGGTCAGGGGTAGCGGCGGGGGGTGAAGACGACGGGGGCGCCGTCGCCGCGGGTCAGGGTGCGGGTCTGGGACGAGCCGACGATGAGCAGGGTTCGCATGTCCACTTCGGACGGGTCCAGGTCGGCGAGGCGCACCACGCGGACGCGCTCCTGCGGGCCGCCGACGTCGCGGCCCAGGACGACCGGGGTTTCCGGGGAACGGTGGCGCAGCAGCAGGTCGCGGGCGGCCTCGACCTGCCAGGTGCGGCTCTTCGAGCCCGGGTTGTAGATGGCGATGACGAGGTCGGCGCCGGCCGCGGCCTCGAGGCGGGCGGCGATGACGTCCCACGACTTCAGGCGGTCGGACAGCGACAGCACGCAGAAGTCGTGGCCGAGGGGGGCGCCCGCGCGGCTCGCCACCGCCTGGGCGGCGGTCAGGCCGGGCAGGACGCGCACCGGGACGTCCTTCCAGCGGGGTTCGGCGGCGATCTCCAGTACCGCTGCCGCCATCGCGAACACGCCCGGATCGCCGGACGACACGACGGCGACGCGGCGGCCGTCCTTCGCGAGGGACAAGGCGAACTCGGCGCGCTCCGACTCGACCTTGTTGTCGGAGGCGTGCCGGCGCTGGCGGGGGTTGGCCGGGATCCGGGCCAGGTACGGGGCGTAGCCGACGAGGTCGGAGGCGGCCTCGACCGCGGCCAGGGCCTCGGGGGTGAGCCAGTCCCGGCCGGCCGGGCCGAGCCCCACGACGACGACCTCGCCGGCGGCGACCGCGGGCGGCGTGGACCGCAGCGCCGACGCCGTCTCCTCGTGCATGCGGCTCGGCAGCAGGGCGATGGAGAAGTACGGCACCTCGGCCGGGTCCACAGTGGACAGCGGGGCGACGCGCTCGTTGGCGGTGGTGGCGCGCTCGACGTACCAGGCGTCGTCGAGGCGGCCGGCGCGCTCCAGGGCGTCCCGGACGGCCCCGAACGTGCGGCCGAGCTTCATGACGGCGGCGGAGTCGGTACTGGCGAGCCGCGCGGCCAGGTCATCGACGGGCAGCGTGCCGGGCAGCACGGTGAGCACCTCGTCGCGCTCGACCAAGGGGCGGCCGAGCACCGCGGACGCGCCCGAGACCGAGGTGACGCCCGGCACGACCTCCGTCGCGTAGGCGTGCGAAAGGCGCTTGTGCATGTGCATGTACGAGCCGTAGAAGAACGGGTCGCCCTCGCAGAGCACGACCACGTCACGGCCGGCGTCGAGGTGCGCGGCGAGCCGGGCCGCCCACGCGTCGTAGTGCTCCTCGATGAGGGCCCGGTAGTCGCGGACCTCCTCGGTGGTGACCGGGTAGACGAGCGCCTCTTCGATCTGACCGTCGCGCAGGTACGGCGCGGCGATCGAACGGGCGATGCTGCGCCCGTGGCGGGCGCTGTGAAACGCGACGACGGGTGCCGCGGCGATGAGCCGGGCCGCCTTCACCGTCACGAGCTCCGGGTCGCCGGGGCCGAGTCCTACGCCGTACAACCGACCGGTGTCCACTGTGGTCATTCCTTCTCGTCCGCGATGGCGTTGACGGCGGCGGCCGTCATCGCGCTGCCGCCCCGGCGGCCGTGCACGACCAGATGCGGCAGGTCGGACGCCGCGAGCGCGACCTTCGACTCGGCCGCGCCGATGAACCCGACGGGGATGCCCAGCACGGCCGCGGGCCGGGGCGCGCCGGCCGCGACCATCTCCAGGAGCCGGAACAGCGCCGTCGGCGCGTTGCCGATCGCGACGACCGCGCCGTCGAGGCGCGGACCCCACAGGTCGAGGGCGGCGGCGCTGCGGGTGGTGCCCAGCTCGTGGGCGAGCGCCGGGACCCGCGGGTCGCGCAGCGTGCACAGGACCTCGTTGTCGCGGGGCAGCCTGGCGCGGGTCACGCCGGAGGCGACCATCTCCGCGTCGCACAGGATCGGGGCGCCGTCGCGCAGGGCGGCGCGGGCGAGGCACACGACGTCCGCGCTGTACCCGACGTCACCGGCGAGGTCGACCATGCCGCACGCGTGGATCATGCGGACGGTGACCTGGGCGACGTCGGCGGGCAGCGCGGACAGGTCGGCCTCGGCGCGGATCGTCGCGAACGACCGCCGGTAGATCTCCGCGCCGTCCTTGACGTAGTCGAAACCACCGTCCGTGACGAAACCGGAGGCGCCGCCCTGGACGGCGCCGTCTGCGACGGACTCCTGAGCCGTCATGACAGCACCCGGTAGCCGTCGGCGGTCGCGAGCATCTCCACGTGCCTTCCCTTCGGTGCGCCGCAGCGCCGTTCGCAGCCGACCCAGTGCACCGGCAACGCATGGTCGAGACCGCCGAGGACGGCCGCGCGGGCGTCGGCGCGCACGTCGGCGAGGGCCTTCGCGCAGCCGGGCCGGCCGGCGCACGCCGTGACCCCGGCCCACGGCGTCGCGGGGTCG
The DNA here is from genome assembly GCF_040654975.1 of Dactylosporangium sp. NPDC050588. Taxonomy (NCBI): domain Bacteria; kingdom Bacillati; phylum Actinomycetota; class Actinomycetes; order Micromonosporales; family Micromonosporaceae; genus Dactylosporangium; species Dactylosporangium sp. NPDC050588. The sequence continues at coordinate 10,192 of NZ_JBFAJA010000154.1, forward strand.
GTGCCGAGGCCGGCGGTCGTCAGCAGTGACTCGAGACGTCCAGCTTCTTCGACCGGCACGTCGGGCACGACGACGGTCCGCCACGGCGTGACGATGATCTCCCCCGACGCCGCCGCGACGAGCGCCGCCGACTGCTCCGGTGTCAGCAGCCCGAGTGGTACGACCACCGTCAGCGCGACCGGTCCCCCGACCTGCGGGGTCCGTCCGACCGCCGGCCCGGGCGAGCCTACGAACTGGTCAACGTCTGTACCGAGGGCGAACCCCAGGCGGGCCGCCACCCGGGCCGGGCCGTCGGTCAGCTCGGCCAGCCGCCACGCGGTGCCGCCCTGCGCCGCGCGCTCGTCCAGGAACGCCCGGGACGCCCGGAGCAGCAGCTCAGCGGGGTCGTCACCGGCCCGGCCCGCGGTCGGGAGCCCGGCGAGGAGGAGGCGGTCGCCGTGCAGGCCGACGTCGCCGCCGAGCGGGGACACGTCGCCGCGCCCGTCGTCGACGGTCACCAGGAACCGGCCGGGCAGCGCCGCCAGGGCGGGGTCGGCGCACAGCCCGGCGTCGAACGCGGCCACCACCGGCCGCACGTCCAGCTCGCCGAGGCCGTCGCGGCCGCTGAGCGGGCTGGCGATGATGTTGCGGACCCGCTCGTGGGTGTCCGACGGCAGCAGTCCCGCGGCGGTGAGCCTGGCCGCCAGCTCCGGCGACGCGTCCGGCCGCAGCCCTCTGATCTGCACGTTTCCGCGCGAGGTGAGCTCCAGGGCGGGGTCGCCGAGGTCCGCGGCGGCGGCGCGGAGGACCTCGAGGGCGGGGACGGGCAGCCGCCCGCCGGGCAGCCTGACGCGGGCCAGGCCACCGTCGGCCGCCGCGTGGACCTGCACGGCACCCGGGCACCGGTCCGGAGCGTCACGTCCACTGGCAGCCTGCACGCGCCGGATACTACTGCGCAGCACCCCGCCCGACCCAAGGAAGCCGACACCGAGGTGGGACGGGCGAGCTTGACGCAAGGAAGCCGTGACCGGCAGAGTTGGCGGTGCTGTACGGCGACGTGTGGAGGAAGCCGGTGTGAATCCGGCGCGGTCCCGCCACTGTGACCGGGGAGTGGACCTCCGACGACGGCCACCGGGCCCAGCGCCCCGGAGGCCGGAGACGACGGCCACCGGGTGCGAGCCCGGGAAGGCCGGAGGCGAGCGCCGATCCGGGAGCCAGGAGACTCTCCGCCGCCGGACCTTTCCCGACCGACTTGGGGCGCGGACCCCGAGGGAGGACCCCGGCGTGATCCTGCTGCTGTCGACGTCCGACACCGACCTGCTCAGCGCCCGTGCGAGCGGCGCGGCGTTCCGGCTGGCCAACCCGTCCCGCCTCACCGTGGAGGAGCTGCCGGCCCTGGCCGACGGTGCCGACCTGGTCGTGGTGCGGTTCCTGGGCGGCTACCGCGACTGGCAGGAGGGGTTCGACACGCTGCTGCGCCTGCCGGCGCCGGTGGTGCTGCTCGGCGGTGAGTCGCTGCCCGACGCGGAGCTGATGCGCCGCTCGACGGTGCCCGCCGGCGTCGCCGCGGAGGCCCACGCCTACTTCACCGAGGGCGGCCCCGCCAACCTCGCCGAGCTGCACAACTTCCTCTCCGACACGGTCCTGCTGACCGGCCACGGGTTCGCGCCGCCGGTGCAGACCCCCGCGTGGGGGGAGCTGGACCGGGAGTCCAAGGCCGACGGTCCGACCGTCGGGATCATCTACTACCGGGCGCACCACCTGGCGGGAAACACCGCGTTCGTGGAGACGCTCTGCGAGGCCGTCGAGGACGCGGGCGGGCGGGCCCTGCCGGTGTTCGCCTCGTCGCTGCGGGCCGCCCCGGCGGAGCTGCTCGACACGCTGCGGCAGGCGGACGCGCTGGTCGTCACGGTCCTCGCCGCGGGTGGCACCCGGCCCGCCGACGCGCAGGCCGGCGGCGAGGACGAGGCGTGGGACGTCGGCGCCCTGGCCGCGCTCGACGTGCCGATCCTGCAGGGGCTGTGCCTCACGAGCTCCCGCGACACCTGGGACGCCAACGACGACGGGCTGTCGCCGCTGGACACCGCGACGCAGGTCGCGATCCCGGAGTTCGACGGCCGGATCATCACGGTGCCGTTCTCGTTCAAGGAGATCGACGCCGACGGCCTCACCGTGTACGTCGCCGACCGGGAGCGGGCCGGCCGGGTCGCCGGGACCGCGGTCGCGCACGCCCGGCTGCGGCACCTGCGGCCCGAGGACCGCAAGATCGTGCTGATGCTCAGCGCGTACCCGACGAAGCACGCGCGGATCGGCAACGCGGTCGGCCTCGACACGCCCGCGAGCGTCGTGCGGCTGCTCGATGCGATGCACGCGCAGGGGTACGTCGGCGCCGACGGCTTCCCGAAGGACGGCGACGCGCTGATGCACACGCTCATCGCCGCCGGCGGGCAGGACGTGAACTGGCTCACCGAGGATCAGCTGCGCGGCAACCCGATCCGGATCTCCGCCGCCCGGTACCGGAGCTGGTTCGACACGCTCCCCGCCGACCTGCGGGAGGAGATGGAGCGGCACTGGGGGCCGGCGCCCGGTGAGCTGTTCGTCGACACGTCCCGCGACCCCGGCGGCGAGATCGTCCTCGCCGCGCTGCGCGAGGGCAACGTCGTGGTGATGGTGCAGCCGCCGCGCGGCTTCGGGGAGAACCCCGTCGCGATCTACCACGACCCCGACCTGCCGCCGAGCCACCACTACCTGGCCGCGTACCGGTGGCTCGCCGACGAGTTCGGTGCGCACGCGGTCGTGCACGTCGGCAAGCACGGCAACCTCGAGTGGCTGCCGGGCAAGACGGTCGGGATGTCCGCCTCGTGCGGTGCCGACGCGGCCCTGGGCAACCTGCCGCTGATCTACCCGTTCCTGGTCAACGACCCCGGCGAGGGCACCCAGGCGAAGCGGCGGGCGCACGCCACCCTGGTCGACCACCTGATCCCGCCGATGGCGCGCGCCGAGTCGTACGGTGACATCGCCCGCCTCGAGCAGCTCCTGGACGAGCACTCGACGATCGCGGCCCTCGACCCGGCGAAGCTGCCGGCGATCCGCGGGCAGATCTGGACGCTGCTGCAGGCGGCGCGGCTCGACCACGACCTGGGCCTGGCGGACCGGCCGGGTGACGACGGGTTCGACGAGCTGATCCTGCACATCGACGGCTGGCTCTGCGAGATCAAGGACGTGCAGATCCGCGACGGGCTGCACGTGCTCGGCGTCGCGCCGGCGGGCGAGGCGCGGGTCGACCTGGTCCTCGCCATGCTGCGGGCGCGGCAGCTGTGGGGCGGCACGGTCGCGCTGCCCGGCCTGCGCGAGGCCCTCGGCCTGACCGAGGGCTCGACCGCGCGCGTGTCGGTCGACGAGGCCGAGTCGCAGGCCCGCGCCCTGGTGGCGGAGATGGAGTCACGGGGCTGGCCCACCACCGACATCTCCGACATTTCGGATTTGCCGGATGTGGTACGGGTGCTGGAGTTCGCCGCACGGGAGATCGTGCCGCGGCTGTCCCGTACCGGCGACGAACTGACGATGGTCCTGCATGCGCTGGACGGAGGGTATGTCCCGGCGGGGCCGAGCGGGTCGCCGCTGCGCGGGCTGATCAACGTCCTGCCGACCGGGCGCAACTTCTACTCCGTCGACCCGAAGGCGATCCCGAGCCGGCTCGCGTGGGAGACGGGTCAGGCGATGGCCGACTCGCTGCTCGCCCGCTACAAGGCCGACCACGGTGCGTGGCCGCGCTCCGTCGGCCTGTCGATGTGGGGCACCAGCGCCATGCGGACCGCCGGCGACGACATCGCCGAGGCGCTCGCGCTGCTCGGTGTCCAGCCCGTCTGGGACGACGCGTCCCGCCGGGTGGTCAGCCTCTCCCCCGTCGACCTCGCCGAGCTGGGCCGCCCCCGCATCGACGTCACGATGCGCATCAGCGGCTTCTTCCGCGACGCGTTCCCGCACGTGGTCGCGCTGCTGGACGACGCGGTGCAGCTGGTCGCCGCGCTGGAGGAGTCCCCCGACGACAACTACGTCCGCGCCCACGTCGCCGCCGACGTGGCCGCGCACGGCGACGAGCGGCGCGCCACGCTGCGCGTCTTCGGGTCCAAGCCGGGCGCGTACGGCGCCGGCATCCTCCCCCTCATCGACAGCCGTAACTGGCGCGACGACGCCGACCTGGCCGAGGTGTACGCGGTGTGGGGCGGCTACGCGTACGGCCGCGGCCTGGACGGGCTGCCCGCCCGGGGCGACATGGAAGGCGCGTACAAGCGGATCAGCGTCGCGGTCAAGAACACCGACACCCGCGAGCACGACATCGCCGACTCCGACGACTACTTCCAGTACCACGGCGGCATGATCGCCACCGTCCGCGCGCTGACCGGCCGCGCCCCCGCCGCGTACGTCGGCGACAGCACCAACCCCGACGCCGTGCGCACCCGCACCCTGAGCGAGGAGACCGCCCGCGTCTTCCGCGCCCGCGTCGTCAACCCCCGCTGGCTCGCCGCCATGCGCCGCCACGGCTACAAGGGCGCCTTCGAGCTCGCCGCCACCGTCGACTACCTGTTCGGCTTCGACGCCACCGCCGGCGTCGTCGCAGACTGGATGTACGAGAAGCTCGCCGAGTCCTACGTCTTCGACCCCGAGAACCGCAAGTTCCTCAACGAGTCCAACCCGTGGGCCCTGCACGGCATCACCGAACGCCTCCTGGAAGCCGCCGACCGCAACCTCTGGGAACACCCGGAGCAGTCCACCCTGGACGCCTTGCGCCAGGTGTACCTCGAAACCGAAGGCGACCTCGAGGACGGTCACTGAGTTAGTGGCTCCGGATCCACCACTGCCGCGGCGGCCCCCGGTGATCGAAGGACGGATCTGGCCGCCGGGATGGCCGTTTCGTCCTTCGATCAAGGACGGCGGCGGCTGGTCAGGAGGCGGCGAGGCGGAGGATGACCTCGGCGGCGCGGTCGATGTCTGACTCGTCGGTGGTGTGGTTGCTGACGGAGAAGCGCATAGCGGGACTGCCCTGCCAGGTGGTGCCGCTGACCCAGCAGGTGCCTTCCTCGCGGACGCGGGTGATGAGGTCGAAGGTCTGCGGGCCGAAGGTGAGCAGGACCTGGTTGAGGACGACCTCGTTGAGGACCGCGTCGCCCATGCGGGTGGCGAAGCGGGTGGCGAGCTCGCAGGTGCGGTCGATGAGGGCCTCGACGCCGTCCCGGCCGAGGGTGCGCAGGGCCGCGTACACGGGGAAGCCGCGCGCACGGCGGGAGAACTCCGGGTTGTGGTCGAGGGCGTCGCGTTCGTCGCCGCCCGCGTGGACGAGGTAGGCGGCGCGGACGCCCATGGCGGCGCGGTGGGCCTGGGGGTGGGCGCAGAAGACGAGGCCGGAGTCGTACGGGACGTTGAGCCACTTGTGGGCGTCGGTGGTCCAGGAGTCGGCCCGGTCGACGCCTGTCACGAGGTGGCGGTGGCGGGAGCTGGCCGCGGCCCACAGGCCGAAGGCGCCGTCGACGTGGACCCAGGCACCGGACGCGTGCGCGATGTCGCAGATCGCGGCGATCGGGTCGCACGCGCCGGTGTTGACGTTGCCCAGCTGGGCGCAGACGATGACCGGGCCGTCGATGTCGTCGAGCGCGGTGCGCAGCGCGTCCGGCTGCATGCGGCCCTGGTCGTCGACGTCCACCGGCACCAGCGCGGCGGTGCCGATGCCGAGGAACCGCAGCGCGCGGTCGATGGTCGAGTGCCGGTCGGCGCCGGCGACGACCGTGATGCGCGGGGCGCCGTGCAGGCCGCCGGCCTCGACGTCCCAGCCGGCGCGGCGCAGGACCTCGTGGCGGGCGGCGGCGAGCGCAGTCACGTGGCTCATCTGCGCGCCGGTGACGAAGCCGACCGAGGTGTGCGCCGGCAGGCCGAACAGGTCGCGGAGCCAGCCGCCGGCGACCTCCTCGACGACCGCGGCGGACGGGCCTGCGGCGTAGAGGCCCGCGTTCTGGTCCCAGGTCGCGGTGAGCCAGTCGGCGGCGAGCGCGGCCGGTGTCGCGCCGCCGATGACGAACCCGAAGAACCGGCCGCTCGGCGACGCGACGATCCCGGCGTCGGCCGCGGCGGCGAGCCGGGCGATCACCTCACGCGCGTCGGTGCCCTTGCCGGGCAGCGGCCCGCCGAGCGCCGCCCGCAGCTCGTCCGGGCCGGCGCCGCTGCCGACCGGGCGGGACGGGAGACCGGTCAGGAAGCGGGTCGCCTGCTCGTACGCCTCGGTGAGCGGGCCGTGCCAGTCGGGTTGCTCCATGCGTCCCATACTGTCCCGGCCGCCCTGGGAGAGCTAGAGAATGCCGAGGATCGAGCACGCTGCCGCGGATGAGGGCGGGCAGCCCGGCCGACGCCGTCGACATGTCACCCGTTCAGTGCGCTCATGCACGATTTCTGCGGTACCGGCCGGGGGCGGCGCCGTGCTGCCGTTTGAACGCGGCGGCGAAGGCGAACTCCGACGAGTAGCCGACGCGGGCCGCGACGGCGCTCAGCGGCGCGCCGGACTCCTGCAGCAGGCGCGCGGCGGTGGTCATCCGCCACCACGTCAGGTACGTCAGCGGCGGCTGGCCGAGGAGCTGGGTGAACCGGCGGGCGAACGGGGTCCGGGACAGCCCGGCCTCGGCGGCCAGGGTGGCGACGGTCCACGGGTGGCCCGGGTCGCGGTGCATGGCCTGCAGGGCAGCGGCGACGGCCGGGTCGTTGAGCGCCGCCGCCCACCCTGCGGCGGCCGCACGGAGAGGCTGCCGCTCGATCCAGGCTCGCAGGACGTGCAGCAGCAGCGTGTCGAGCAGGGCGGGGACGATCGCGGCGGTGCCGAGGCGGGGGCGCTCCAGCTCACCGGCGAGCAGGTCCACGGTCGCGCGCAGCTCGGGGTGCCGGCCCAGGTGCGCGGGCAGGTGGATGAGCTCCGGCAGGTCCCGCAGCAGCGGGTGGACGCGGGTCCCGTCCAGCTGGTAGCCGCCGCACAGCGTGACCGTGGCGGGGCCGGCGCCGTCGGCGGTGTCGGCGGTGTCGGCGGTGTCGGCGACATACGGTTGGAGCGCCCTGGGGTCGGCCGGGTCGCAGGCGGGCGCCGGCGGTGTCCGCGGGTCGTCCGCGAGCGTGTGGCCGTGCCCGTGCGGGCGCAGCACCACATCCCCGGGCGCGAGGGCGACCGGCTCGCCCTGCGGCCTGATGAGCCAGCACGATCCCTGCAGGATCACCTGGAAGCCCGCGGACCCCGGCACCGGCGCGAACTCCTGCGCCCACGGCGCGCGCCACGCCACCCGTGCCGACCGCGGCTGCCCCGTCCGCATCACCGCAATCACGTCGCTGAGCACGTCCATCCCGCCGATCGTACCGATGCGGGACGATCACGCATGAAACAAGGCTTTCCAAGCATGGTTCGTCCCACGCCTTCGCCATAGGTTCGACCGGTGAGAGCCATGCGAATCCATGTGTACGGCGACGCTTCGGTCATCCGCGCCGAGGATGTGCCCCGCCCGTCCGCCGGTCCGGGTGAGGTCCTGCTGCGGGTCGCCGCGACGTCGTTCAACCCGTCGGACGTGGGCCTGCGCCGCGGGCTGCTGCGGTCCGTCCTGCCGGTCGACCTGCCGCTCACGCTCGGCAGTGAGGTCGCCGGCACCGTCGTCGAGGTGGGCCACGGCGTGCACACCCTCGCCGCCGGCGCCCCGGTGATCGGCCGGGTCGACAGCGGCGGCACGGCAGCGGAGTTCGTCACCGCCGCGGCGGACACGCTCGTCGCCGCGCCCGCCACCGTCCCACTCGCCCACGCGGCCGCCGTCCCCGTCGCCGGCCTGACCGCCTGGCAGGCCGTGTTCGACCACGCGAACGTCACGCCCGGCCAGCGGGTCCTGGTCAACGGCGCGGGCGGCGGCGTCGGCGGGTTCGCGGTCCAGCTCGCCAGGCACGCCGGCGCGCACGTGATCGCCACGGCCGGGCCACGCAGCGCCGCCACCGTCCGCCGCCTCGGCGCACACCAGGTCGTCGACTACACGACCACCTCGCTCGCCGCCGCCCTCGACGAACCCGTCGACGCCGTCCTCAACCTCGTCGCCCTCGACCCGCGGCACGCCGCCGCGACGCTTCTGCCCCTCCTGCGCCCCGGCGGCGTCGCAGTGTCCGCCACGGTGCCGATCCCCGTCCCCGCCGGCTCCTCGCTGACCACCGTGCAGTTCGTCGCCCGCAACGACACCACGCAGCTCGCCGCGCTGGTCGCCCTCATCGACACCGGCACGGTCCACCTGGACGTCACCGCCACCCGCCCGCTCACCGACCTGCCCGCCGTCCACGTCGCCGCCGAGTCCGGCCAGATCCGCGGCAAGACCGTCCTCGTGCCCTGACGGCCCTGCTCTGGTGGCTCCAGAACCGCTGACCATCGGGCGCCACGATCGAAGGACGGGAACGGTCACCCGAACGACCGGATTCGTCCTTGGATCAACGAAGGGTTGGGTCACGCAGTGGCGGCGTCCTCGGTCAAGGGCAGCGCGACGCGCGCCTGGCGTTCGGTGCTCAGTCCACGCGACAGTTCCCGCACGCCACCCCAGACCATCGGCGCCATGATCCAAGGACGGAAACGGTCACCCCATGGCGGACAGGCCGGCGCTGTTACCGGGGTCGGGGTGGCCGCGGGATGCGCGCGTGAGCGGCATCCTGCCGCGCGCGAGCGCAGGCAGTGCGCCGCGGAGCGGCGCATTGGGGTGCGGGTGAGAATCCCCGCCGGGACCCGCCGCGAAGCGGTGGGGCGGAGACACA
>NZ_JBFAJA010000155.1:0-18940 GCF_040654975.1 Dactylosporangium sp. NPDC050588
CTTAGAGTGACCACCCTCTATACCGGAGCTCCGCTGCTTCACGTCTCAGACACGCCCTTGACGAACCACCGAACCACCTAACTGAACGGCGTTGGTTCTAGTCCTCTTCAGGATCCTGGTTGGCCTCGGCGCCGAGCACGAACGCCTGCATGGCGAGCTCGTCGCCGGCCGGCCAGACGAACGCGGGCAGCTCGGCCGGGCCGAGGTCGCGCACGTAGGTCCAGAACTCCCGCACCGCCTCGCCCGGCGACGCCGCCTCGATCGGCAGGTCGACGCTCACCAGCCAGGTCCGCTTCGCCTCGGGCTGCTTCGTCGCGCTCGTGACCTCCCGCGCGACCGCGACGAACGCCGCCTCGTCCAGGCGGTGCTCGCCCTGCTCCAGGCTCCCGCCGAACGGCACCGGCGCCGCGATCAGGTCCACGGTGTAGCGCAGGTGCCCCTCACCGTCGGCCCGGGCGACGCCGAACACCACGGGCGGCTCGACCGCCGCGACCAGCAGCGCCTCGTCCCCGGCGGGAAGCGTGGTCCCCGGCACGACCGGCGAGGCGTAGAGCCGCTCCTGCTCGTACCGCTCCCCGGAGACAACCACCGCCCACTTCGCCATGCCCCCATTCCACCATCCGGCCGTGATCGACAGCAGCCGGGCCTGCGGGAGTCGTGAGACAGGCGACTACCGCTCCTCGACGGTCCAGCCGGTCTGGTCGGCCCACTGCTCGGCGCGGTCGAGCATGTCGAAGATGAAGTCGGTCTTGGCGCGGGTGTAGCCCTCGCGATCGTCGGCGAAGCGGACGGCGAGGCGGCGCTTCACCTGGGCATAGGCGTCGGCGGCGAGGTCGTGGTTGCGCAGGAAGTCGACGAAGAGCAGCTGGACCCGCTCGTGCGAGGAGCCGCGCGACGTGACGTGGACGTGCCGGGTGCGCGGCGGTGTGGCCGGGCGGTAGAACGACCAGGAGGCGGCCGGGTCGCGGTGGGCCAGGGCCATGCCGGTCGACTCGACCGCGGGGCGGTAGCCGTCGCGGTCATGCTCGTCGGCGACGACGACCAGGATGTCGATGACGTTCTTCGCGGCGAGGCCCGGAACGGCCGTGGAGCCGATGTGCTCGATGCGCAGCGCCACCGGGCCGAGTGCGTCGGCCAGCTCGTCGCGGTAATAGGCGAACTTCGCGGGCCAGTTCGGGTCATATTCGACCAGTTCGAGTGGACCCCCGTAGTCGGCGGCGAACTCGGCGGTCATCAGTCCACACTCCAGTCACTCACCGGGCGGTCGTCAGTCCGGATCATGGCCGGTCGAGCTGCACAAAACAAGTGGCGAGATGATCGTCGACCATGCCGGTGGCCTGCATGAGGGCATAAGCCGTCGTCGGGCCGACGAACCTGAACCCGTGCCGCTTCAGGGCCTTGGCCAGCGCTTTTGACTGGTCGGTCGAGGCCGGCACCTCGGCGAAGCTGGCGGGGCGGGCGGCTCGCGGCTCGGGTGCGAAGGACCACAGCAGCGCGGCGATCCCGTCGGGGAGGTCGGCGGCGGCGCGGGCATTGGCGACGGCGGCCTCGATCTTCGCCCGGTTGCGCACGATGCCGGCGTCGCCGAGGAGCCGCTCGACGTCGGCCTCGCCGAACTCGGCGACCTTGGCGATGTCGAAGTCCGCGAACGCGGCGCGGAACGCGGGCCGCTTGCGCAGGATCGTGATCCACGACAGGCCGGACTGGAAGGCCTCCAGGGTGAGCCGCTCGAAGAGCCCGTTGTCGTCGCGGACGGGCCGGCCCCACTCGGTGTCGTGATAGACCGCGTAATCGGGCGTCGAGGCGCCCCACGCACACCTGGCGAGCCCGTCGTCGCCCACCACCACATCAACCACGCCCCGCAATGTACTGCAGGCCTACGACAGTTTCCCCGTCTCGACGAGCCGGGCGAAGCGTCGCAGGGCACCGGTGAGGCTGACCTTGGAGCCGGGCCAGAGGACCGGCCAGGCCGCCTTCCCGGCGGCCCCGGCCGGCAGGTGGAACCATTCGTGCCAGACGACCTGGGTGCGGTTGCTGCCCAGCGGCGTGCAGCGCAGGACCCCGGGGCCGCGCAGCACCTTGCCGTGGTGCACGACGCGGACCTCGTACGGGGGATCGACCTTCACCACCCGCATGAGGTCGCGCAGCGCGGCCGGTCCGACACGCGTGACGGCCTCGATCGAGCTGCCCTCGCCGCCGTCCCCGGACAGGACCCGGACCGTGGTGAACGGGATCCAGTCGCTCTGCCGGGGCCAGTCGATGAGCGCGGCGAAGACCCGCTCGGCGGGCGCCCGGACGATCACCGTCGCGGTCACCTCGCCGGTGCCGGGCCGGGCGGCCTCGTCGTCGAAGGACGAATCGGTCACTTCACCACCGGGGAGGGCGCGCCCCAGGTGTGCGCGGTGCTGTCGTCGTCGGTGGCCCGCTTGTCCAGGTCGACGACGGCGGGCTCGGCCGCCGACTCCGACTCGGACTCCGAGTCGGACGAGCCGGACGGCGAGGACAGCACGACGTTGCCGCCGGCACCGGTGACCGCGGCCTCGCGGGCGTCGCGCAGCGCGTCGGCGTCCTCGGTGCGCCCGTCGCGCAGCGCCTTGACCTCGGCCTCGAGGACCTGGATCAGCTCCTCCTTGTAGCCGATGTCATAGCCGGCGCGGCGCAGCGCCGCGTCGACCTGCGCCATCCGGTACCCGCGGAGGGTGGTGTCGAAGCGGACCTGCCCGACGTCGCCCTCGACCAGGGGGCGGGAGGACGGCAGGGGCACCGCGCGCCCGTCGGGCTCGTGACCTTCGATCCCCGGGTCGTCGCCGGTGATCAACAAGGACACGCCGAACCCGATGGCCCCGACGACCACGGCGGCGATCAACACCAGGAGGAACTCAGCCATAGGGGGAATCGTGGCACGCTGACTGGGCGCGGGCGACCCCGGCACACCCATCTGAAGGAAAGACGGAGGATCCATGATGTTTCGGCTGGGCGGCCGGCAGTTCACCGACAGTGACTACGCGGTGATGGCGATCGTGAACCGGACGCCGGACTCGTTCTTCGACAAGGGCGCGACGTTCGCCGAGGACGCGGCGCTGCGGGCGGTCGAGGCGGCGGTCGGCGAGGGCGCGGACATCATCGATATCGGCGGGGTGAAGGCCGGCCCGGGCAGCACCGTGGACGCCGCGGAGGAGCTGCGCCGGACGCTGCCGACGGTCGCGAAGGTCCGGGAGCGCTTCCCTGACGTGGTCATCTCCATCGACACGTGGCGGGCGGAGGTGGCCCGGGAGGTGATCGCGGCCGGCGCGGACCTGATCAACGACACGTGGGCGGGCGCCGACCCGGACCTCGCCGTCGTCGCCGCGGAGACCGGCGCGGGCCTGGTCTGCTCCCACGCCGGCGGGCTCACCCCGAGGACCCGCCCGCATCGGGTGGCGTTCGCGGATCCCGTCGAGGATGTCGTACGGACAGTCACGGCCCTCGCCGAGCGGGCGGTCGCCCTGGGGGTCCGCAGGGACGGCATCCTCATCGATCCGGCGCACGACTTCGGGAAAAACACACGGCACTCGCTCGCCATCACCAACCGGCTCGGCGAGATGACCGCGACCGGCTGGCCCGTGCTGGTGGCGCTGTCGAACAAGGACTTCATCGGCGAGACCCTCGACCTGCCGGTCGGCGAGCGCCTGGAGGGCACCCTGGCGGCCACGGCGGTGTCGGCGTGGCTGGGCGCGCGGGTCTTCCGGGCCCACCAGGTGCGGGCGACCCGCCGGGTCCTGGACACGGTGGCGGCGATCAGGGGCGACCGGCAGCCCGCGGTCGCCCGGCGCGGCCTGGCCTGAACCGGGCCTGAACCGGGCCTGATCCAGGCAAGGACCCGCGTCAGGTCCAGCGCAGGATGCGCTTGCGCCACGCGTAGAGGATCCCCAGGGCGAGGACCGCCACGAAGATCGCCATCTCGACGACCGCGGCGGTCCCGAACCCGGGCCGGTCGAAGATCACGGCCCAGGGGAAGAGGAACACGCTCTCCACCGCGAACAGTGCGTACAGGAACGCGTACACGTAGTACCGGATCTGCGCCTGCGCCCAGTCGCCGCCCACCGGATCGAGCCCGCATTCGTAGGTGTCGAACTTCGCGGCGGTCGCCCCGCTGTCCGCCGATCGGCGCGGTCCCAGCAGCCGAGCGGTCGTAAAGGCGGCCACAAAAACGCCGGCACCGACCAGAAGCAGGAGGCCGAGCGTCGCATAACCACCTAGATAGCCACTCACGACACGCACCGTACTCGCATAACCACGAACTCCGACATGCCGAAACCAGAACTTGTCTAGATAATGGGCTTCTTTGCCGCACGGCAATCAAGCAGCAAGCGGACCGCCGCCAGGATACGAGGACGCCCCCATGGAAGCACCCGCGCGCCGCCGCGCCCGGCTTCGTGCTGCCTTCGTCGCGCTGAGCACCTCCTGCGCGTTGCTCTTCACGCTCACCCCGGCCGCGTACGCGGAGCCGGACCCGGAGGAGTCGACCACGGCGCCGACGGATCCGCCGGTCACCACGGAGCCGCCGACACCGCCGGCCTCGCCGACCGAGAATCCGACGACGCAGTCCCCGGCGCCGCGCCCGACGACCAAGGCACCGCCGCCACCGGCGCAGAAGGTGCGCAAGTTCACGGTGTCGGTGAGCGACGTGGTCCTCGGCGACGCGTACTGGCAGGGCAACGGCGCCTCGAAGCTGGTCGTCTCGGTCCAGAACCTCGGCGAGACCCCGGAGACCATCACCGGCTTCTACACCTTCCCCAGCGGGACCCGCGCGACCGGCGGCTACGGCATCGACGGCTGCCGGACCAGCAACGGCACCCTGAGCTTCTCCTGCCCGCTCGCGCCGGGGAAGATCGGCCGGGTCGTGGTCGACGTCGACGTCGCGCCGGACGCCTGGCGGCTGTCCGGGTCCGGCAACGTGACGGCCGTGATGGAGAACTTCCCGGAGAAAGTGCGGAACTTCTCAATCACGTTCAGCACGAAGCCCCCGGTGCCCGGCATCGAGTTGACAGCCGACCCCTTGACCCTCCCGGCGCAGGCGACGCCGCGCACCGAAACCGCCACGCTCCAGGTCAAGCTGCGCAATACCGGCTCGGCGAAGGCCGCCGGCGCGGTCGAGGTGGTCACCCCGCCCGGGGTCGACGTGGTGTCGTTCCCGAGCGTCTGCCGGGCACAGCGGAAGCTGTCGCCCGAGCGGTCGCGCTGCGAGCTGGGCGACGTCGCCGCGGGCAAGGAGGTGCCGGCCGGTTTCGTGCTGTCGATCAGCGCCTCCGCCCGGGCCGAGGTGCCGCTGACGGGCGCGGTGCACGGCTACCTGGCGCCGATCGGCCTGGATCCGGTCGAGACCCGCACCGACTACAAGATCACCGGTCCGCCGCTCGCCGGCGAGGTGGAGCTCCCCACCGACGCCCCGGTGTCGCCGGTGGCCGTGACCGGCAGCCAGCTGTCCAGCCTGCCGTTCATCGGCGGGATCATCGGACTGGTCGCGCTGGTGGGGTTCCTGGTCGTGTTCTCGCTGCGGCGACGCCTGCGGGACGAGTCCGCGACCACCGATGCGCCCGGCATGCGAGACGATTCCGGTCCACGGGACGATGCGTCCCAGAGATTGGTACCGGAGCCGCGAAGAAGTGACGAAGATCTACCGCCGCTGCCCCAGCGCACGCCGATGCCCAGGTCATTGACGCTGCCGAGGCTGCCGAAGGGCCCCGTCGCGGGCTCCAGCTTCCGGCAGCCGGAGGAGTAAGCGCAGAATAGTGGTGTTTGCGCGGTTCGACGTCAGCCGCACAAATCCGGGATCCGACGCACAGCGGCACCTGCGAAGGCGGCAGGCGCGGACCTTCGACGTACCCTCTGAGTGACAGAAGGATCGGGCCGGCTCGACGATGTCGTCGCACCACCGCATCCCCGCTCCGCCGGCTTAAACAGGAGGTCAGCTCACGTGACCAAGCAGGTCCGCCAGCTGGATCGAGTGGTCATCAGGTTCGCTGGCGACTCCGGCGACGGCATGCAGCTCACCGGTGACCGTTTCACGTCGGAAACCGCGCAGCTCGGCAACGACATCTCGACCTTGCCCAACTTCCCCGCGGAGATCCGCGCGCCCGCCGGCACCCTGCCGGGCGTGTCGAGCTTCCAGGTCCACTTCGCCGACTTCGACATCCTGACGCCGGGCGACGCACCCAACGTCCTGGTGGCGATGAACCCGGCGGCGCTGAAGGCCAACCTCGCCGACCTGCCCAAGGGCGCCTCGATCATCGTCAACACCGACGAGTTCACGAAGCGCAACCTGGCGAAGGTCGGCTACGCCAGCAACCCGCTCGAGGACGGCTCGCTCGAGGGCTGGGCCGTCGCGCCGGTCGGGCTGACGTCGATGACCGTGAAGGCGCTGGAGTCGCACGGCGTGTCGAAGAAGGACGCCGAGCGGGCCAAGAACATGTTCGCCCTCGGCCTCCTGTCGTGGATGTACTCCCGCCCGCACGAGTCGACGCTGCGCTTCCTGGAGCGCAAGTTCGCCGCCCGGCCGGAGCTCGTCGCCGCCAACATCGCCGCCTTCAACGCGGGGTGGAACTTCGGCGAGACGACCGAGGCGTTCGCGGTCCGCTACGAGGTCAAGCCCGCCAAGATGACCGCGGGCAACTACCGCAACATCACCGGCAACGCCGCGCTCGCTCTCGGTGTCGTCGCGGCAGGTGTACGGGCGGAGCTGCCCGTCTTCCTGGGCGCGTACCCGATCACGCCCGCGTCGGACATCCTGCACGAGCTGAGCAAGCACAAGAAGTTCGGCGTGACGACGGTGCAGGCCGAGGACGAGATCGCCGCGATCGGCGTGGCCCTCGGCGCGTCCTACGGCGGCGCGCTGGGCGTGACGACCACGTCGGGCCCGGGTGTCGCCCTCAAGGGCGAGACCATCTCCCTCGCGGTGGCCCTGGAGCTGCCGCTGCTCATCATCGACGTGCAGCGGGCCGGCCCGTCCACCGGCCTGCCGACCAAGACCGAGCAGGCCGACCTCAACATGGCGCTGTTCGGCCGGCACGGCGAGGCCCCGGTGGCGGTCATCGCGCCGCGCTCCCCCGCCGACTGCTTCAACGCCGCGATCGAGGCGGCCCGGATCGCGCTGACCTACCGCACCCCGGTGATCCTGCTCTCCGACGGGTACATCGCCAACGGCTCCGAGCCGTGGCGGCTGCCGGAGGTCGCGGACCTGCCGGACCTGCGGACCGAGTTCGCGACCGAGCCCAACAGCGAGGACGGCACGACGTTCCTGCCGTACCTGCGCGACCCGGTGACCCTCGCCCGCCCGTGGGCGGTCCCCGGCACGCCCGGCCTGGAGCACCGCATCGGCGGCCTGGAGAAGGCCGACAAGACCGGCGACATCTCCTACGACCCCGCCAACCACGACTTCATGGTGCGCACCCGCGCCGCCCGGATCGAGGGCATCGAGGTGCCCGACGTCGAGGTCGAGGACCCCGACGGCACCGCCCGCGTGCTGGTGCTCGGCTGGGGCTCCACCTACGGCCCGATCGGCGCCGCCGCGCGGGCCCTGCGCCAGCGCGGGCTGCCGATCGCGCAGGCGCACCTGCGGCACCTGTCGCCGATGCCGAAGAACCTCGGCGCGGTGCTCGCGGCCTACGACAAGGTCGTCATCCCCGAGATGAACCTCGGCCAGCTGGCCGGCGTCATCCGTTCGAAGTTCCTGATCGACGCGATCGCGTACAACCAGGTCCGCGGCCTGCCCTTCACCGCCGCGGAGCTGGAGTCCGTGCTGGAGGAAGTGGTCAAGAATGCCTGAGGCACTCAAGCTGACGATGAAGGACTTCAAGTCCGACCAGGAGGTGCGCTGGTGCCCCGGCTGCGGGGACTACGCGATCCTGGCCGCGGTCCAGTCGTTCATGCCGGAGCTCGGCATCCCGCGCGAGCGGATCGTCTTCGTCTCCGGCATCGGCTGCTCGTCGCGCTTCCCGTACTACATGAACACCTACGGCATGCACTCGATCCACGGCCGCGCGCCGGCGATCGCGAGCGGCCTGTCGGTGTCCCGCCCCGACCTGTCGGTGTGGGTGGTGACCGGCGACGGAGACGCGCTGTCGATCGGCGGCAACCACCTGATCCACGCGCTGCGCCGCAACGTCAACCTGAAGATCCTGCTGTTCAACAACAAGATCTACGGCCTGACGAAGGGGCAGTACTCGCCCACGTCGGAGATCGGCAAGATCACGAAGTCGACGCCGGCGGGCTCGGCGGACTCGCCGTTCAACCCGATCTCCCTGGCCCTGGGCGCGGAGGCGAGCTTCGTCGCCCGCACCATCGACTCCGACCGCAAGCACCTGCAGTCGGTGCTGCGGGCCGCGGCCGATCACCGCGGGTCGGCGTTCGTGGAGATCTACCAGAACTGCAACATCTTCAACGACGGCGCGTTCGACGCGCTGAAGGAGCCCGCCACCAGGGACGACTTCACGATCCGCCTGGAGCACGGCCAGCCGATCACGTTCGGCAAGGACGGCGAGTGGGCGGTGACGCACCCGCCGGGCGGCTTCGGCCTGTCGGTGGTGCCGACGGCGTCGGCGGCGCCGGAGGAGATCGTCGTGCACGACGAGTCGGTCGCCGAGCCTGCGTACGCGTTCGCGCTGTCCCGGCTGCCGGGCCTCGACCTGCGCAACACGCCGATCGGGGTGTTCCGCAATGTGGAGCGGCCCGCCTACGACGACCTGGTCCGCGACCAGCTCACCACGGCGAAGGCCAAGGCGAAGGGCACCCCCGAGGAGGAGCTCGGCGCCCTGCTCAACAGCGGCGACACGTGGACGATCCTGTAGACCGTCCTGTACACGATCCTGTAGGCAACCTGTACAGGAGCCGATGCGTCTGAAGAGGTAGCGCACCGACACGTCGGTGAGCCCTCCCTGAGGTGGGGTGGCAGTGCAACGGGGTAATCCCCCGGCGGGCTGTCACCCCATCTGGCTGTCCGGCTCCGGCTATTCGGCGGCGGAGAAGCGGATCGAGCCGGCCACCAGGTCCGGGTGCTCGATCGTCAGGGCCAGGGCCACCGACTCCTCCAGGCTCAGCGCGCCACCGGCGGCGTAGGCCTCGTCGAAGTCCGCGTCGCCCATCGCGGTGCGCAGCGCGGCCTGCTGCTCCGTCCAGTACGCGCCGAACCCGCCGGCGGAGCAGCGCAGCCGCACCCTGGCCGCCTGGGCGGCGCCGAAGAGCCGCGCCGCGGTGCCGGTCTCGCCGGCGAGGGAGCAGCGCACCGCGATCGCCATCAGCGCCTCGCACACCCGCAGGTGGAAGCCGAAGCTCATCCGCGACCGCAGCGCCACGATCAGGTGGTCGTGCGCCGCGACCAGGTCGCCGCGGGACAGCGCGACCATGCCGAGCAGCATGTCGACGGTGCGCCGGCCGCGCTCCGTCGGGCGGGAGTTCTCCAGCGTGCGAGCGGACGCCAGCAGGTCGGCGGCCTCGTCGAGCGCGCCACGGCGCCACAGCAGCTGCGCGAGGGCGTAGACGGCGAAGAGCGTCTCCCCCGCGACGCCCTGCTCCTCGGCGAGGGCGATCACCTCCCGGCAGCCGCGCTCCGCCTCGTCGAAGCGGCCCATGTCCAGCAGCGGCGCGCCCCGCCCGGCGAGCACCCGCGCGAGCAGCCCGGGGTCGCCGGCCCGGCGCGCCGCGGCCTCGGCCCGCTGCGAGAAACGCAGCTCCTCGACCGTCTCACCGTCGGCGCCCGCGTGCAGGGAGTGCATGTGGTAGGCCGCCGCGAGCTCCGTGTCGGGGACGGGCTCACCGGTCGCGCTGATCCGCTCGTACAGGCGGAACAGCCACATGCGACCCTCACGGACCAGGCCGCGCTCCCGCCACCACTGGTCGAGCGCGCCGGCGACGGCGAGGCCCTGCCGGGCGCTGCCGCGGGTCACGGTCCAGTGCAGGGCCGCCCGCAGCTCGTCGGCGAGCGGGTCGAGGGTGTAGAGCGACAGCGTGACGGGCCGCCCCTCGGCGTCGACGTGGGCGTCGTGCGCGGCCTGGAGGCACCAGGCGACGTGCCGCTCCCGGGCCGGCTCCTCCTCGCCGGCCTCGACGAGGAGCCGGGCGGCGTAGGCGCGGATCGGGTCGAGCATGCGATAGGTCGCGTTCGTCGCGCCGGCCTCCGCCTGCAGCAGGGACTTGTCGACGAGGGTCGCGAGCGGGTCGAGGGGGTCGCCGTCGTGCAGCCACTCGATCGCGGGCAGGTCGACGGGGCTGGCGAAGACCGACAGCCGGCGCAGCAGCCGGGCGGCGCGGTCGTCGAGCGTCCGGTACGACCAGTCCACGGCGGCCTGCATCGTGCGGTGCCGGTTGCCGGGGACGTCGGCGTCGGCCGGGGCGCCGCGGCCGGCGTCCAGGGTGCCGAGGACGTCGTCGATGCGGGCCGCGAGCTGCGCGGCGGACAGCAGCCGCAGCCGCGCCGCGGCGAGCTCCAGCGCGAGCGGCAGCCCTTCCAGGGCCTCGGCGACCCGGGTGAGCTGGGCGATGTCGCCGGGCTCGGCAGGCCGGCCGCCCCGCGCGGCGGAGGCCCGGTCGACCAGCAGCGCGACGGCGTCGCTGAACCCGCCGCCGCTGGCCGCCTCGACCGACAGCGGCGGGATCCGCCAGACGACCTCGCCGGCGAGGCCGAGTGGCTCGCGGCTGGTCGCCAGGACGGTGACCTCCGGTCCGGTGGACAGCAGCCGCGACACGAGCCGGCGGGCCGCGGGCAGCTGCGCGTCGGACGTGTCGAGCAGGAACAGCATCCGCCGGTCGCGGACGTGGTCGGCGAGGGTCTGGATGACGGGCCGGCCCGGCTCGGGGCGCAGCCCGACGGCGGCCGCGACGGCGACGTCGACGAGGTCGCTGGTCGCGACGGCGCTGAGGTCGGTGAACCAGACCCCGTCGCGGAACTGCTCGACGAGCTCACCGGCGGCCTCGACGGCGAGGCGGGTCTTGCCGGCGCCGCCGGCGCCGACGACGGTGACGAGGCGGTGGGCGCCGACGAGGTCGCGCACGGCGGCGCGTTCGGCGGCGCGGCCGATGAACCGGGTCGTCTGCACCGGCAGGTTGTGGGCGGGCGCGTCGATGGTGCGCGGCCGGGGGAACTGGCGGTCCAGGCCCGGGGCGACCAGCTGGAAGATCCGCTCGCAGCCGTCGAAGCCGCGCAGCCGGTGCAGGCCCAGGTCGAGCAGGTAGGCGTCGTCGCCGAGGGCGTCGTCGAGCCCGCCGACGCGGCCGGCGGTGGCCGCGGAGCACAGGACCTGCCCGCCGTGGGCGGCGGCGGCGACGCGGGCCGCGCGGTGCACCTCCGGCGACGTGTACTCCCCGCCGTAGGGCTCGGCGAACCCGGTGTGCAGGCCCATGCGGACCCTCGGCCGGGCGTCGGACCCGTCGGGCGCGGCCGGCCAGTCGTGGGCGGCGAGCTCGCGCTGCGCCTCGATGCAGGCGGTGAGCGCGGCGGCGGCGTCGGCGAACGCGACGAAGAGCGAGTCACCCTCGGTGAAGAGTTCAACACCGTCCGCTTTGGACAGTGCGCGACGGATCACCTGCCGGTGCTCCTGGAGCACCGGCCGGTATCCCGTGCCGAGCATCTGGGCAAGTCGAGTCGAGCCCTCGATGTCGGTGAACAGGAATGTCACCAGCCCGCTGGGCAGATGCGTCCGCGCCGACACGTGAAACCCCGCCTCCCTTTTCAGGCGTGACCCATGTTTCCCCACCCCTGGGTCGCGCGCATCGTAGAAACGGTCCCCAACCAGTCGTCCTCAAGGTCGGACAGACGTTGGTCTGCACTCTTCCAAGCAGGTCAGCAAGCATACGGGGGTGAAGCTCGAGTGGGTTTCGCGTGACGTAACGACAACCTGACCGGCCGAGTTGTGGCACGCTGGGCCACAACATCAAAGCCGTCCGGCGGTTATTGCGAAACCGGCCCGTAACAATGCATCAACAACCGCACGAGCCGCCGCAACATCCACCACCGGAAGGACGCTGCGAGATGCCCGCGGCGTTGACACCATTGACGGCGACCGTCGACAGCAGCTTCACCGTGTCGTCGTGGCCCGCCGGACATGCGGCGTTCGCATTGGCTTCAGCCATCGGCCGCTGGACTTCGAACGTGTCGCCGCAGGCCCTGCACCGGTACTCGTAACGAGGCATCCCCACAGGTTAGGCGACGGTGACACGTGCGCGGCAAGTACGGAATACTCGACGGGTGGCACAGAACCGCGGTCCCCGGCCCGACGAGCACAAACCCACCACAGTGGACACACTCTCGGTGACCGCGATCCGCTCACCCGCGCCGGATGAGGACCCCGTCCCGGGGAATCCTCCGTCGAAACACGGTAAAAGAGCGGCGAAAAACGACAAATCCACCACCGACAATGCCGCGGCAGCCTCACCGAGCGTGCCGTCGCAGCGCCACGTCCCGAAGCACGCCGCGAAGGAGCCCGGCGACCCGGCGCCCACGACACCGGCACCCACGACCGCCGGGAAGCCGGACGCGCCCGCCGACGTCCTGCAGAGCCGGCCGGCCCGCTTCGAGGGGCTGCGGGTGTGGCTGCGCCGGCCCGGCGGCCGGATGCTCGTCACCGGCCTCGCGCTCGCCCTGGTGCTCGGCGCCGCCTACGCGTCCGGCAAGTACCTCGTCCCGGCCGTGTCCGAGCAGCGGGCCGGCAGCTCCGCCCCGCCGCCGCCGACCGCGACCCCGGGCGGGATCGAGACCGGCGACGCGCCCGTGCCGCAGACGCCGCCGACGACGTTCAGCCCGCCCGCCGGCACGAAGGAGCGCCCGTCGGACGTCCTGGCCGCGTGGGCCGGCCCCCGCGCGGTGAAGCTCAACATCCCGCCGGTGTCGCTGCAGGCGTACGGGTACGCGGAGCTGATCACCGCCCGCACCACCCCGGGCTGCAAGCTGACCTGGACCACCCTCGCCGGCATCGCGAAGATCGAGTCGGACCACGGCCGGACGGGCGGCTCGCTGGTGCAGGACGACGGCAAGTCGGTGCCGGCGATCATCGGCCCGCCGCTGGACGGGCAGAGCAACCGGCAGGCGATCAAGGACACCGACGGCGGCGCGATCGACACCGACAAGACCTGGGACCGGGCGGTCGGGCCGATGCAGTTCCTGCCGAGCACCTGGAAGCAGTACGGGATCGACGCCGACGCCGACGGGGTGACCGACGTCAACGACATCGACGACGCGGCCCTGACCGCGGCCGCGTACCTGTGCGCGGGCGGCCGCGACCTGTCCACGGTGGAGGGCTGGAACGCCGCCATCCGCTCGTACAACATCCCGGACGAGTACCGCACGGCGGTCTTCAACGCGACGAACGACTACGGCCGCCGGGACCGCACGGCGTAGATTCGCGTACATGAAAGGCCACGCTCTGCGGCGCGGTACTTCCGCTGAGCCACAAAGGTAGGCAAGCTTGACTCCGTGATGGTGCGCGAGTGGGACCCGGGGACCGCGACCGCGGCTGAGATCGAGGCGGTGCTGCGGTCCCTCAACGAGATCGTGGCGTTCGACGTGCCCGAGGATCCGCCGTGGCGCGACGTCAAGTTCCGGGAGTATCTCGCGGTCACGATGCCGGGCGAGCGGCGCACGTCGTGGCTGGCCGTCGACGAGTCCGGTGACGTGCTCGGCCACGCGAGCCTGCTCGCGCTGGAGGAGATCGGCGTGCTGGAGCTGTCGGTGCGCCCCGCGGCCCGCCGCGGGCACGTCGGCACGGCGCTGCTCGCCGCGGTGGCCCGCCGGGCCGCCGAGGAGGGCTTCGAGTCCGTCGGCGTCGAGGTGATCGGCGGCACCCCGAGCGTCAAGTTCTTCGAGTCGTTCGGCTTCGAGTGCGCGTTCATCGAGCAGCGCAACCTGCTGGACCTGGGCGGGGTCGACTGGCTGCGGCTGGGCGAGATGGCGGCCGGCATCGGCGCGGGCTACCGGGTCGAGTATCACCCTGGCGGCCCGCCGGAGCAGCACTACGCGGCCTACGCGGCGGCGAAGGAGGCGGCGCGGGCGTCCGTCGTGGCGGACCTGGAGCTGCGGCCCAGCTCCTACGACGCGGAGCGGCTACGGGCCAGCCTGGCGACGCTGCACGCGCGCGGTCTCAAGCCGTACATCGTCCTCGCGGTGCACGAGGCGTCCGACACGATCGCGGGGCTCACCGAGGTCGTCGTCCCGGCGCAGCGGCCGACCCGTGCCGACCAGTACGACACCATCGAGGTGCCGACACACCGTGGCTACGGCATCAGCCGGGCGATCAAGGCGCGGATGCTCTTCGAGCTGCGGGCCGCCGAGCCGCACCTGCTGGACGTGCAGACGTGGAACGCGACGGAGAACGAGCCGCTGCTGAAGGTCAACGCCGAGCTGGGCTTCAAGCCGGACCGCGAGTGGCGCGAGTACGACGCCGACGTCATCGACCTGCTCCGACGCCTGAAGTAAACGCATCAGCGAGGTGCCCAGGGGCCTTGGACAAAGGTCCCTTCCTTGGCACCCATTCAGCGCGGTCGCCTGCGTCTGCATGATCGGCGCCGGTCCGGAGCCAAACGGAAGGGCCCCGGGGCGCGTGCCCGGGGCCCTTCGTGGAGCAGGGGTTCGTTACGGCAGGGTCCACTTCTGGTTCGCCGGCACCGGCGAGACGCAGGTCCACAGGTGCACGACGGTGCTGTCCGCGGAGTTGTTGCCGGACACGTCGAGGCACTTGCCGGACTGTGTGTTGCGCAGCGTGCCGTCGGCGTTCGGCGCCCAGTTCTGCGCGCCGGAGCCGTTGCACGTCCACAGCTGGATCTTCGTGCCGTCGGCGCTGCCGCCACCGGACACGTCGAGGCACTTGCCGAGGGCCCGCAGGGTCTGGCCGTTGCGGGTCCAGGTCTGCGCGCCGGAGCCGTTGCAGGTGTACAGCTGGATCTGCGTGCCGTCGGCGGTGCCGCTGCTGCGGACGTCGAGGCACTTGCCGGCCAGGCCCTTGATCGGCCCGACCCCGGTCGGCGGCGTCGAACCCTTCACGAACGTGATGTCGTCGACGTCGAAGAGGCCGGTGCCCGTGCCGGTGAACGTGAGGAAGATGTTCGCGTTGCCCGACGGGACGCCGGTCAGCGTGGTGGTGACGTTGGCGTAGGTGTCCCAGCTACCGGTGTTCGGCACGTTCACGGTGCCGAGGATCGTGCCGGTCTGCGAGCCGTTACGGATCTGGATCTGGCCGCCGGGCCCGCCGGACACGACCCGCGCCCGGAAGGACGTGGCGCCGCCGACGTTCACGTTGTTGTAGCCGGCCCAGTCGCCCGGGTCGATGTAGCCGAGGGTCTGGCCGTTGTTGGCGCCGGCCTTGGTGAAGGCCTGCGCGCCGTTGACGGAGCTGAAGGACTCGGCCTGCACGGTCACGTCCGTCGACGGGTTCCCGCCGAGGTCCTTGATCCGGACGTTGCGGAACGAGGCCGTGTCGCCGCTGCCGTGGTTCTGGATGCCGATGTACCCGTCGAGGTTGCGGGCCGGGTCGGTGTTGGTGAAGTCGTTGATCAGGCTGCCGTTGAGGTACACCCGGATCCGCTGACCCTCGACGAGCAGCTCGTAGGTGTTCCACTCGCCGGCCGGGTTGAGCGCCGCGTCGCGGGCCGCGATGTCCGCGGACTTGAACGTGTAGATGGCGCCCGTGGTGCGGTCGGCGGCGTCGGTCGCGTCGATCTGGATCTCGTACCCCTGGTTGACGGCGACCCACGGGTCGGTGCCCGGGTTCGGGAAGCCGACGAAGATGCCGGAGTTGCTGTCACCGGTGAGCCGCCAGTCCGCCTTCAGCGAGTACGACGTGTACTGCTTCGCGCTGTACCAGAACAGGCCCATGCCGCCGACGGAGGTCAGCGTCGCGTCGCTGTTGGTGAAGCTGCCGGGGCCGGCCTGCGACCAGCCGGTCGTGGCGCCGTTGTAGATCGCGGTGTAGCCGCTCTCGGGACGGCAGTCCGCCTTGGCGCGCTTGGCGGCGTACCGGATGCCACCGAGGAGCTCGTTGCGGAAGTTGCCGTCGGAGTACGACTCCTGCGTGTGCCCGAAGCCGGTGTAGAACGACCGGCCGCTGTCGATCGTCTTGCACCAGGTGATCGGGTGGTCGGCGCCCATCGACCCGCCGGAGTAGGACGACTCGTCCAGCGTCGCCAGGACGCGGGCGCTGCTGCGCGGGTTGGTCTGGTAGTTGTACAGCTCGTCGGTGCGGGTCCAGGTCTGCGGCAGGTGCGCCGTGGCCGGGTGGGCCCGGTTCTCGGTCTTCGAGTTGACCTGCTGGATCGCCGGGTGCGAGGCGAACCACGCGCCGACGAGGTTGCCGTAGAACGGCCAGCTGTACTCGGTGTCCGCGGCCGCGTGGACACCGACGTATCCGCCGCCGCCGCGCACGTACGACTCGAACGCCGTCTGCTGCGTGTCGTTGAGCACGTCGCCGGTGGTGTTGAGGAAGACGACCGCCTCGTACTGCGCGAGGTTCGCCGTGGTGAACTTCGTCGCGTCCTCGGTGGCCGTCACGGTGAAGTTGTTCGCCGCGCCCAGCTGCTGGATCGCGGTGATGCCCGCCGGGATCGCGTCGTGGCGGAAGCCGGCGGTCTTGGAGAACACGAGCACGTCGTAGGGCGCGTCGGCGGCGACGGCCGGGCTGGCGGTGTACAGCGAGCATGCGGCGAGGGCGATGGCGGCGCCCGCTCCGGCGAGGATTCTGCGCACTGAATCTCCTTAGCAGGGAGGGAGGCGCCCGTGTGGCGGCACGGGCGCCCGATCACCTCGTTAGGGCAGGGTCCACTTCTGGTTGGCGGGTGCCGGACTGACGCAGGTCCACAGGTGCACGACCGTGCTGTCCGCGGAGTTGTTGCCGGACACGTCGAGGCACTTGCCCGACTGCGGGTTGCGCAGCGTGCCGTCGGCGTTCGGCGCCCAGTTCTGCGCGCCGGAGCCGTTGCACGTCCACAGCTGGATCTTCGTGCCGTCGGCGCTGCCGCCACCGGACACGTCCAGACACTTGCCGAGCGACTGGAGCGTCTGGCCGTTGCGGGTCCAGGTCTGCGCGTTGGTGCCGTTGCAGGTGTACAGCTGGATCTGCGTACCGTCGGCCGTGGCTGCGCTGCGCACGTCGAGGCACTTGCCGGCGAGCCCCTTGACCGGGCCGATGCCGCTGCTGCTGGTCGTGAAGGTGAAGCTGTCCACGTCGAACAGCGCGGCGGTGCCGGTGCCGGCGAACGTCACGAACAGCGACGTGGTGCCGGCCGGCGCGCCGGAGATCGGCGCGGTCACCGTCGTGAACGTCTCCCACGAGCCCGTCACCGGAATCGTCGCGGAGCCGATGATCGGGCCCGTCGCCGAGCCCGTGCGGAACTGCACGGTGCCACCGGTGCCGCCGGACGACGCCCGGACGGCGACACTCGTGGCGTTGTTCAGCTTGTACGGGTCGAACTGGATCCAGTCGCCGTTGTTGATGTCGCCGACCGTCTTGCCGCCCTCGGCCGTCGTCTTGGTGAACGTGTTGATGCCCGACGACGTCTTGAAGTGCTCCGCCTGCCGCTTGCGCGGCTGGAGGATGTTCTGCGCGTGGACGGTCAGCCCGCCCTTGTCGGTGTACTGCGCGTCGAAGATCGGGAAGATGTTCGCCGCGTCGTCGTGCTCACCGTCGACCGGGATGGTGATCGTGCCGGTGCAGCCGTTCTGCGAGGTGATCTGGTGGGCGTGCTGGTCGTGGCCGAGCACGTAGGTCATGGTGACCTTCGAGCAGTCGATCGTCCCGTCCTCGGGGTCGGTGACCGTGACGCTCCACGGCACGCTGTCGCCGAACGAGACCAACTGGCCCTTCGCCGGGGCGTTGACGACGACCGTCGGCGCGGTGTTGCCGACGCTGATCAGCACGCTGGACGTGGCCGGGGCGTTCTGGTTGTCCCGCACGGTCAGCGTCGCGGTGTAGTTGCCGTTGGTGTTGTACGTGTACGACGGGTTCGCCGCGGTCGAGTCCTGCGTGCCGTTGCCGTCGAAGTCCCACGAGTACGTCAGCGGACCGCCCTCCGGGTCGCTGGACCCGGCGGAGGAGAACGTCACCGCGAGCGGCGCCGCACCCGAGGTCTTGTTGGCGCTCGCGACGGCGGTCGGCGCGCGGTTGCCGCCACCCACGTAGTCGTAGCGGTACAGGGCCGAGTTGGCGTCGCCGTTGAAGTAGCCGGTGCCGTAGTCCAGGACGTACAGCGCGCCGTCGGGGCCGAACTGCATGTCCATGACCTGCTTGCCGCCCCACGGGAACGTGTCGATCGCGCCGCGGGTGCCGTCGCTGTTGACGACGATCGGCTTGATCCACCCGCGCCCGAACTCACCGGCGAAGAACATGCCGTTGAACGCGGCCGGCCACTTCGTCGCCGACGGGTTCGCGGCGTCGTAGCGGTACACGGGGCCGCCCATCGGCGACTCGGAGCCGCCGCCGAACTCGGTCGGGCTGCCGCTGTCGCCGCCGTACTTGATCCACGCCGGACGCGCCGCGGGCAGCGTGCCCAGGCCCGTGTTGCGGAACGAGTTGTTCGTCGGCCCGCCGGCGCAGTTGTACTTGGCGCCACCGGTGCCGGCGGCGAAGTCCCACTCGTTGTAGATCTCGGTGCTGGTGTTCGAGCCGGTGCAGTACGGCCAGCCGTAGTTGCCGGGCGACGTGATCCGGTTGAACTCGACCTGCCCGGACGGGCCGCGGTTGGCGTTGGTGGTGCCGGCGTCGGGGCCGTAGTCACCCACGTAGACGATGCCCGTGGCCTTGTCGACGCTCATCCGGAACGGGTTGCGGAAGCCCATCGCGTAGATCTCGGGCCGGGTGTTCGCGGTCCCCGGCGCGAACAGGTTCCCGGACGGGATGCTGTACGTGCCGTTGGCGTTGACCTTGATCCGCAGGATCTTGCCCCGCAGGTCGTTGGTGTTGCCCGCCGAGCGCTGCGCGTCGTAGGC
>NZ_JBFAJA010000156.1:0-17496 GCF_040654975.1 Dactylosporangium sp. NPDC050588
GCCGCCGCCCGCGTCTGCGCCCTCGCCGGCCGCGAGTTCGGCACCACGGTCGCCCTGGCCGACTTCCTCGCAGAGCCGACCGTCGCCGCCCTCGCGGCCCTGGTCAATGGCGGCCGGAGACCCGCGGCGGCGCCGGTCCGGCACGAGGGGCGGGCGGAGTATCCACTCACCCCGACCCAGCGCGAGCTGTGGACGCTGCGGCAGATCAGCCCCGTGCCGTCCGTGACGACGGTCGCGTTCCGCGCCCGGCTGACCGGCCCGGTCGAGCCGGCGGCGGTCAGGTCGGCGCTCGCGGCGCTGGTCGCCCGGCACGAGGTCCTGCGCAGCCGGATCGTCGACCGTGATGGCGCTGCGGTAATCGTTGTCGGCGTCGGCACGGCGGTGCCGCTGGCCGAACACGACCTGCGCGACCAGTCCCCGGCGGCGCGGCGGGCACGGTCCGACGAGATCGCCGCCGCGGCCGCACGCCACGCCTTCGACCTGTCCGGGACCGAGCCGCTGCTGCGGGTCGACCTGATCCTGCTTGCCGCGGAGGAGTCGGAGCTGGTCGTCGTCAGCGACCACGTGGCGTTCGACGGCTGGTCGACCGGCACGTTCCTCACCGAGCTCGCCACGGACCTGGCCGCGCCCGGCAGCGTCGCCCCGCCACCGGTGCAGCTGGGCGACGTCGCGCTGATGGACACGGCCCCCGGCAAACAGTCGGACGCCGCGGGGAACCCGTGGCGGGAGGAACTGGCGGGCGCGTCGCCGCCGAGCGAGCTGTTCACCGGCAGCGGCGGGTTCCGGGGCGAGCGGCTCACCCGGCCCGTGCCGCCGGACGTCGTCGCCGGGCTGGCCGAGGTGTGCGCGGCGAGCGGCGCCGCACCGTTCGCCGGCTGGCTGACCGCCCTCGGCCTGCTCCTCGCCGGCCTCACCGCACGGGCGGACGTGCTCGTCGGCGCGGTCGTCGCCCGTCGCGCCGGACCCGAGCTCGACGGCGTCATCGGCCCGCTCGTCGACGTCCTGCCGGTCCGCCTCCGCCTCGACGCCGCCGCCACCGTCCGCGACACGATCGCCGCGGCCTCGGCGACGACCGCCCGCGCGCTCGACCGGCCCCGGCCGTCCACCGAGGACCTGTTCGAGGCCGTCGGCACCCAGCCGCGCGGCGCGATGATCACCCCGGTGGTGCTGTCGGCGCAGCCGGCCGGCCTGCCGGTGCGGGTCGAGCGGGGCGGGGTCCGCCTCGAGCTGCTCGGCGAGCTGAGCTGCGGCGGCGCGCAGAACCCGCTCACCGTCTTCGTCAACGAGACCGCCGCCGGCGCCGAGCTGCAGGTGGAGCACGACCTCGACCTGACCGACCGGGCGGCGGCGGCCGCGTTCGCCGACCGGCTGCTGCTGGTGCTCGCGGAGCTGGCCGCCGACCCCGACCGACCGCTGACCCAAGTCCCGCTCGTCACGGCGGCCGAGGCGGCGGACCTGCTGGGCCGGTCGGCCGGCCCGCCGCTGCCCGCGGACGCGCCCGCGACCGTGGTCGACGCGATCGCCCGGCAGGTCCGGCAGCGCCCCGGCGATGTCGCCGTCGCCGGCGCGGACGGCGAGCTGACCTTCCGGCAGCTGTGGGACGCGTCGGCCGAAATCGCGTCGCTGCTGCGCGGGCACGGCGGGGTCGTCGGCGTGTGCCTGCCGCGCGACCACCGGTTGCCGGCGACGCTGCTGGGGGTCTGGCGGGCCGGCGCCGCCTACCTGCCGCTGGAGCCGGACCTGCCGGCGGAGCGCCTCGCCTGGCTCGCCGCCGACGGCGGGGTCCGGACCGTGGTGTGCCGCACCGCGACCGCCTCGGTGGCCGGGACGGTGACCGGCACCCGCGTGCTCGACCTCGACCAGGTTCCGCCCGCCGCCGATGTACCGCTGCCGCCCGTCACCCCGGACGACCCGGCCTACCTGCTGTACACGTCCGGCTCGACCGGGACCCCGAAGGGGGTGGCGGTCGCGCAGGGCGGGCTGGCGTCGCTCACCGAGGCGCTGCGGCTCGAGCCCGGCATCGGGCCGGGCGACAGGATGCTCGCCGTCGCCACGGTCAGCTTCGACACCTCCTGCGCGGAGATCTGGGCCACGCTCGCCGCGGGCGGCACCTGCGTCGTCGTGGAGCGCGACAGCGCCGTCGACGGGCACCGGCTCGGCGAGCGGATCGCCGAGCACCGGATCAACCTGATGAACGTGCCACCGACGATGCTCCGCACGCTGCTCGCCGCGCGCTGGACGGGCGCGCCGGACCTGCGGGTGTGGGCCGGCGGCGAGGCCCTCGACCCCGCGCTGGCCCGCGACCTGCTGCCCCGGGTCGCGCAGCTGTGGAACGTCTACGGCCCGACCGAGGGCACGGTCCTCTCGGCCGTGCACCGCGTGACCTCGGTCGGCGACACCGTGCCGATCGGGCACCCGATGCGCGGCGAGCGCCTGTACGTGATGGACCCGCTGCACCGGCTGGCGCCGCCCGGTGTCGCCGGCGAGCTGTGGATCGGCGGCGGCGGTCCCGCGCTCGGCTACCACCGCCGGCCGGAGCTGACCGCCGCCGCGTTCGTGCCCGACCCGTTCGTGCCCGGCGGCCGCTGCTACCGCACGGGCGACCTGGTCCTGTGGCGACCCGGCGGGGACCTGGAGTTCCGCGGCCGGCGGGACCATCAGCTGAAGGTCCGCGGGCACCGCGTGGAGCTCGGCGAGATCGAGGCGGCGCTGCGCGACCACCCCGGCGTCACGCACGCCGTGGTCACCGTGCGGGGCACGGGCGCCGAGGCGCACCTGGTCGGCTACCTCACCGGCACCGTCACCGGCGAGCAGGCCGCCGGAGAGCTGCGGCGCCGGCTCCCGGAGCACCTGGTGCCGCACCGGTGGGTGGTGCTCGACGCGCTGCCGGCGCTGCCCAGCGGCAAGGTCGACCTGGCCGCGCTGCCCGACCCGGACGACACCCGGCCGCACCGGCCCGCCGAGTCGATGATGGAGCAGCTCGTCGCCGACGTGTGGACGCAGGTCCTCGCCACGGACCGGATCGGCGCCGACGACAGCTTCTTCGGCCTCGGCGGGCACTCGCTCGCCGCGACCCGCGTCGCCGGCCGGCTGCGCGACACGCTCGGCTGCGCGGTGCCGGTGCGGCTGCTGTTCGACCATCCGGTGCTCACGGACTTCGCCGAGCGGCTGGAGCGCCTTGTCATGGACGAAATTCGGGGGAATGACTATGACCTTGTCTGAGCAGGACACGCTGCGCGCCCTCATGGAGCGGCGGGTCGCGGCCGCGCGGGCCGCCGCCGCGGACGCCGCGGCCGGGTCCGAGCCGGAGATCCCGCGCCGGGCCGACCCGGACGCGCCGCAGCCGCTGTCGCCGTCGCAGCGCCGGCTGTGGTTCAACGCCCAGTTCGAGCACAACACGTCGATCTACCACGTGCCGGCGGTGCTGCGGCTGACCGGCCCGCTCGACGCCGACGCCCTGCTGGCCGCGCTGCGTGAGGTCGCCGCCCGGCACGAGGTCCTGCGCAGCGTCGTGGTGCCGGCCGACCTGGTCGCGGTCGCCGTGCCCGCCGACCGGATCGAACTGTCCATCGTGGACGCGACCGAGGCCGCGCTCGCCGAGTCGCTGCGGCTCGAGGTCAGCCGCCCGTTCCAGCTCGACCAGGAGCCACCGATGCGGGCCGCGCTGTTCCGCCTCGCCCCGGAGCACCACGTCCTGCTGCTGACCGTGCACCACATCGCCACCGACGCCTGGTCGCAGGACCTGATGCTGGACGAGCTCGGCGCCCTCTACGCCGCCCGCCTGCACGGCACCACTCCGCCGGCGCCCCCGCGCCTGCAGTACGCCGACGTCACCGAATGGCTGGCGGCCCGCCCCGCCGACGACCACGTCGGGTGGTGGGTGCAGCGCCTCGCCGGGCTCGCCCCGGCCCTCCCGTTCCCGGTGGACCGGCCCTACCCGGCGGTCGCCGACTGGACCGGCGGCTACGTGCCGCTCACCGTGCCGCCGGCGCTCGCCGCACGGATCCGCGCGGCCGCCCGCGACGGGCAGGCGACCCCGTTCATGGTGCTGCTCGGCGCGTGGCAGGCACTGCTCGGCCGGCTCTGCGGCAGCGACGACGTCGCCGTCGGCGTGCCCGAGTCCGGGCGGCACCACCGCGCGACCGAAGGCGTCGCCGGATGCTTCATCAACACCCTCGTCATGCGCACCGACCTGGCCGGCGACCCGACCGGCCGGCAGCTGCTCGACCGGGTCCGCGAGACCACCCTGGAGGCGTTCGCGCACGCCGAGGCGCCCTTCGAGCGGGTCGTCGAGGCGGTCGCGCCCGAGCGCTCCACCGCCACCACGCCCATCTTCCAGTCGATGCTGTTCCTGCTGGAGACACCGCAGCGGGACCCCGTCCTGCCGTCGGTACGGGCGCAGCGCCTCGCCTCCCCGCTGGACTCCAACAAGTTCGACGTGAGCCTGTCGCTGACGGGCCGCGACGGCGGGTACGACGGCTTCATCAGCTACCGCAAGGACGTGTTCGACCAGGCCACCGTCCAGCGGTGGGCGCGCTGGCTCCTGGCGCTGCTCGACGGCATGCTGGCAGACCCGGACCGCCCGCTGTCCCGGCTCGACCTGCTCGACGACGCCGAGCGGGCCGCGCTGCTCGCCCAGGGCACCGGGCCCGATCTGCCCGCCGGTGCGCCCGCGACCGTCCTGGACGCGGTGCTCGCCCAGGCCGCGACCCGCCCGGACACGGTCGCTGTCGACGGCGGCGACGGCACCCTGACCTACGGTGACCTGGCCACCGCCGCGAAGCGGATCGCGACGGCCCTGCGGCGCCAAGGTTCCGGGGGCTCCGGACCGGTCGGGATCTGCCTTCCCCGCGACCGCCACCTGCCGGCCGCGCTCGTCGGCGGGTGGCTGGCCGGGTCACCGTACGTGCCGCTCGAACCCGACCATCCGGTCGAGCGGCTGCGCTACCAGCTCACCGACTCGGGCGCCGGCGTCGTCCTCGCCGCCGCCGGGACGCTCGACGTGGCGCGCCGGATCGCCGAAGGCACCGGAGCCGCCGTCGTCGACCTCGCCGCGGCCCTCGCGACGGAGCCGGGCGAGCTGCCGCCGGTCGGGCCGGGCGACCTCGCGTACATCATCTACACCAGCGGCTCGACGGGCCGCCCCAAGGGCGTGGAGCTGACCCACGGCAGCCTCGCCGCGTTCGTCGCCGCGCAGTGCGAGCTGATGCCGGTCACCCACGATGACGTGATGCTCGGCCTGACCGCGCTCTCCTTCGACGTCGCCGGCCTCGAACTGTGGGTCGCCCTCGGCCACGGCCTGCGCCTCGCGCTGCTCGAACGCGGCGTCGCCGTCGACGGGCACCAGGTGGCGCGGCGGATCACCGAGGCGGGGGTGACCGTGATGACGGCGACGCCGACCACGTTCCGGATGCTCGTCGCCGCGGACTGGCGGGCACCGCGGGTGCGGGCCGTCGCCATCGGCGAGGCCGTCGACCCCGTCCTCGCGCGGGAGCTGACGGACCGGCTCGGCGAGTTCTGGAACGGCTACGGCCCCACCGAGACCGCCGTGACGTCCACCATGCACCGGGTCACCGCCCCCGTCGGCGACACCGTGCCGATCGGCACCCCGATGGCGGGGGAGTGGGTGTACGTGATGGACGCGGCCGGGCGGCTCGCGCTGCCCGGGACCGTGGGCGAGCTGTGGATCGGCGGGGCCGGTGTGGCGCGCGGCTACCATGGCCGGCCGGACCTGACCGAGGCCGCGTTCGTCGCCGACCCGGTACGGCCGGGCGAGCGCTGCTACCGCACCGGTGACCTGGTGCGCTGGCGCACCGACGGGCTCCTCGACTTCCTCGGCCGCCGCGACCACCAGGTGAAGGTCCGCGGGCACCGCATCGAGCTCGGCGAGATCGAGGTGCGGCTGCGGGCCGCGCCCGGCGTCGCCGAGGCCGTCGTGACCGTCGCCGGTGGCGCCGACCCGCACCTCGTCGGCTACGTCGTGCCGGGACCCGGGTCGGTGGTCGACCCGCCCGGCCTCGAAACGCTGTTACGGGCGACGCTGCCCGAGTACATGGTGCCGCGCCGCTGGATGACGCTGCCGTCCCTGCCGGTCAACGGCTCCGGCAAGGTCGACCGCGGCGCCCTGCCCGAGCCGCACGACGAGGTCCGCGAGCGGGTCGCGCCGCGCAGCGACGCCGAGCACCTCGTCGCCGACGTGTGGGGCGCGGTGCTGCACCGCGACGACCTGTCGGTGCACGACAACTTCTTCGCACTCGGCGGGCACTCCCTGTCCGCGACGCTCGTCGTCGGCCGGCTCCGCGACGCGCTCGACCTGCCGGTGCCGGTGCGGCTGCTGTTCGAGCAGCCCGTCCTCGAAGGCTTCGCCGTGGCCCTCGAGTCGCTGCTGCTGGCCGAGGTGACGCAGGCGTGACGGTCACCGACAACCAGCGCTCGCTCATCCGGCAGCGCCTGGCGGCGGCCCGCGCGGCGACGAGCCGCGCCGCCATCAGGATCCCCACCACCGATCCCGGCGTTCCCGCGCCGCTGTCCCCGGCACAGGCGCGGCTGTGGTTCATGCACCAGCTGGAGCCCGACAGCGCCGCCTATCACGTCACGGCCACGGTACGGCTGACCGGCGAGCTCGACGTGGCCGCCCTGACCGCCGCGGTCCGCGACCTGGCGGCACGGCACCACGTGCTGCGCAGCCGGTTCGTGGAGCAGGACGGCACCCCCACCGCGGTCGTCGGCGCCGCCGGTGACGTGCCCGTCGAAACGGCGGGCACGCTCGACGCGTGCCGGGACCGGACGTTCCGGTTCGCCGAGGAGCCACCGATGCGGGCGCTCATCAGCCGCACCGGCCCGGACGAGCACCTGCTGCTGCTGGTCGTGCACCACATCGCGTTCGACGCGTGGTCCGTCGACCTGGCCCTGCGCGAGCTCGCCGACCTCTACGCGGCCAGGGTGACGGGCCGGCCCGTCCCGGCCGCGCCCGCGGTCCAGTACGCCGACTACGCCCGCTGGCAGGGCGGCCGGGAGCCGTCCACAGTGGACCTCGACTGGTGGGTCGAGCGGTTGCGGGGCCTCGCGCCGGTGCTGAACCTGCCCGCCGACCGGCCCCGCCCGCCCGTCGCCGGCGCCGAGGCCGGGCAGGTGCCCGTGGCGGTGCCCGCCGCGCTCACCGCCCGCATCGACGGCCTCGCCGCGGCCGGCGGCGCGACCCCGTTCATGGTGCTGCTCGCCGCCTGGCAGGCGCTGCTCGCCCGGGTCTGCGGCACCGACGACGTCGCCGTCGGCGTCCCCGCCGCGGGCCGGCACCACCCGGACGTCGAGACGATGATCGGGTGTTTCATCGGCACGCTGGTGCTGCGCACCGACTGCTCCGGCGACCCGACCGGCCGGCAGTTGCTCGCCCGCGCGCGGGAGACCGCGATCGACGCGCTCGCCCATGCCGAGACCCCGTTCGAGCGGATCGTCGACCGGCTCCAGCCCGAGCGGAACCTCGCCACCACCCCGATCTTCCAGGTGCTGCTGAACGTCCTGGAGCAGCCGCCCGTCCCGATGCGCTTCCCGGGCCTCGACGCGCACGTCGTCGAGCTGCCGATCCGCACCACGAAGTACGACCTCAACCTCGCGCTGTCCCGCACCGCCGACGGCTACCGCGGCTCGCTCGTCCACCGCGCCGAACTGTTCGACGACGACACCGCGCGGCGTCTCGCCGGATGGTTCCTGGCGCTGCTGGACGGGCTGACCGCCACTCCCGACGTGCCGGTCGGACGGCAACCGCTGGAGCCGGGCGCGCTGTCGGGACCGGCCGGGCGCCGCGTGTCGTACACGACGGAACAGCCACTCGATCAACTGATCGCGCGCCACGCGGCGCTCACGCCCGACGCGACCGCGGTCGTCGCCGCCGACGGCAGCCTGACCTACGCCGAGCTGGACCGTCGCGCGGGCATCGTCGCGGCGCGGCTGCTCGCCGGCGGGGTGCGGCCGCAGGAACCCGTCGCCGTCCTGACCGAGCGCGGCGTCAGCCTGCCCGTCGCGATGCTCGGCGCGCTGAAGGCCGGCGCCGCCTACCTCCCGATCGACCCCGGCTACCCGGACGGTCGGGTGGCGGACATCCTCGACGCGGCCGGGGCGCGGTTCGTGCTCACCGAGGCGGCCTTCGCCGGCCGGGTCGCGGACCGCCGGGCGCTCGTCGTCGCGGACCTCGCGGGTGACCCCGCGCCGGCCGTGCCGGTGCCGATGGACCACCTCGCGTACGTCATCTTCACGTCGGGCTCGACCGGGAAACCCAAGGGCGTCGCCGTCGAGCACCGGCACATCGCGCACTACCTGCACGCCGTCGCCGACCGCATCGGGCGGCACGCGTCCTACGCGCTCGTCTCCACCCACGCCGCCGACCTCGGCATGACGAACCTGTTCGGGGCGCTGACCACCGGCGGCGTCGTGCACCTCGTCGACCGGGAGACCGCCACCGACCCGGAGGCGTTCGCCGCCTACCTCGCCGCGCACCCGGTCGACGCGATCAAGCTCGTCCCCAGCCACCTGGAGCTGCTCGCCGCCCACGGCGACCTCGCCGCCCTCCTGCCCCGCGCTCAGCTCGTCCTGGCCGGCGAACCGTGCCCGTGGGAGCTGATCGAGCGCATCGAGCGGGTCCGCCCCGACCTCGGCGTCCAGGTCCACTACGGCCCGACCGAGACCACGGTGTCGGTGCTCGGCTGCGACGTGCGCGAGATCCCCGCCGAGCGCCGCCACGGCATCGTCCCGATCGGCCGCCCGTTCCCGAACGTGGAGTGCGTCGTCACCGACCCGGCCGGCCGGCCCGTGCCCGCGGGCGTGCCGGGGGAGCTGCGCATCGGCGGGCCGGGCGTCGCCCGCGGCTACCTGCACGGGCGCGACGACCGGTTCACCGGCGGGCGGTACCGCTCCGGCGACCGCGTCCGAGTCGACGCGCACGGCCTCGTGCACATCCTCGGCCGCGTCGACGACCAGGTGAAGATCCGCGGCTTCCGGGTCGAGCTCAACGAGGTCGCCGCCGCCGTCCGCGCCGTCCCCGGCGTCGGCGAGGTGGTCGTGCTGCCCGTCGGCGAGGCGCACACGCGGCGGCTCGCCGCCTGGATCACGCCCGCGACCGCCGACGCCGGGGAGATCCGGGCCGCGCTGCGGGACCGGCTGCCCGACTACATGGTGCCGTCGGCGTTCGTCGCGCTCGACCGGCTGCCGCTGACCCGCACCGGCAAGCTCGACCGCGCCGCGCTGCCCGCGCCCGCGGCACCGGCGGCGGCCACCCGCGTCGCGCCGTCGACACCGACGCAGGTGCGGGTCGCGGCGGCCTGGGCGCAGGTGCTCGACGACGCCGACCCCGGGCTCGACGACGACTTCTTCGCCCTCGGCGGCGACTCGTTCAAGGCCGTCCGCGCGATCCGCGCCATCGACCCGCGGCTGCGCGTCATCGACCTCTTCACGCACCCCACCGTGCGTGAGCTCGCCGCGTACCTCGACGGTGACACCGGATCGTCGGGGCTGCTGCACCGCCTGGCCGGGCCCGCGACCGGCACGCTCACCGTCGTGTGCGTCCCGTACGGGGGTGGCTCCGCCGCCGCGTACGGCCCCCTGGCGACGGAGCTGGCGCAGCGGATCCCCGGCGCGGCCGTCCTCGCCGTCGAGTTACCCGGGCACGACCCGGCGCGGCCCGACGAGCCGCCGCTGCCGATGTCCGCGCTCATCGACCGGATCGTCGCGGACCTGCCGCCCGGGCCGGTGCTCGTGTACGGGCACTGCGTCGGCTCCGCGGCCGCCACCGAGCTGGCGCTGCGCCTGGAGGCCGAGGGCCGGGACGTCGTGGGGCTCGTCGTCGGCGGCAGCTTCCCCGCCGCGCGGCTGCCCGGCCGGGTCACCGCGTGGCTGCACCGGCGGATCCCCGCCACCTGGTGGACGTCGGACCGGGCGTACCGGGACTTCCTGCGGACCCTCGGCGGCCTCGACGACGACGACGCCGAACTGGACACCGGAACGATCCTGCGCGGGCTGCGGCACGACGTCGACGAGGCGCAGACCTGGTTCACCCGCGAGCTGACCCGCCCCGACCGGCGCCGGCTCCGCGCGCCCGTCCTGTGCCTCATCGGCGCCCGGGACCGCTCCACCGAGCTGTACGAGGAGCGCTACACCGAGTGGGGCGCGTTCGCCGACCGGGTCGCCCTCGCCGTCCTGCCCCGGGCCGGGCACTACTTCCTCAAGCACCAGGCCGCGCCGGCCGCCGGCCGCATCGCCGACGCCGCCCGGGACTGGCGGGAGGGGCGGCCACCGGAGCCGGTCAGCACCGCGGTCACCGGCGGCCGGGCCCGCCGCGACCTGCGCGACTTCTACCTCATGGCGGCCGGGCAGACCGCGTCGCTGATCGGCGCGGCGCTCAGCTCGTTCGCCCTCGGCGTGTGGGCCTACCAGCAGCACGGGCGGGTCGCCGACTACGCGCTCGTCACGATGCTGGCGTTGCTGCCCTCGATCCTGCTGCTGCCCCTCGGCGGCGCCGTCGCCGACCGGCTCGACCGGCGGCGCGTCATGCTCGCCTGCAACGGTGCCGGCGCCGCGGTCATGACGGCCGTCGTGACCCTCCTCGCCCTGGGCACGCTGGAGATCTGGACCGTCGGGCTCCTGGCCGGGCTGCTGTCCGCGATCACCGCGTTCCACCGGCCCGCGTACCTGGCGGCGGTCGCGCAGCTCGTGCCGAAGCCGTACCTCGGGCAGGCCAACGCCCTCGCCAACCTCGGGCCCGGCATCGGCATGCTCATCGCGCCCCTCGCCGGCGGCGCGCTGATCACCGCGCTCGGCATGCCGTGGGTCGTCGCCGTCGACGTGGTGTCGCTGCTCGTCGGCGTCGGCACCCTGCTCGTCGTGCGGCTGCCCGACCGGCTGTTCCGCCGGCAGGAGGAGACCTTCGCCCGCGCCATCGCCGGCGGCTGGCGGTTCCTCGTCCGGCGGCGCCCACTCATGATCATGATCGGGTTCTTCGTCGTCGAGAACTACCTGGCCATGCTCGCCCTCGCCGTCACCGTCCCCACCGTGTACGGCTTCGGCGGCACCACCGCCGTCAGCGTCGTCACCACGTGCAGCGGCATCGGCGCGGGCCTCGGCGCGCTCGCCATGGTGCTGTGGGGCGGCGCCGAACGCCGCGCCACCGGCATGGTCGGCTTCGTCATCGGCGTGGGCCTCGGCGCGGCGCTCGTCGGACTGCGGCCGTCGATCGCGGTCGCCGCCGCCGGGAGCCTCGTCTGGTACGCCTCCCTGACCGTGCTCAACGCGCACTGGCTCGCCATCATCCAGGTCAAGGTCGGCCTCGAGCTGCAGGGCCGGGTCCTCGCCACCAACCAGATGCTGGCGGTCGCGATGACCCCGCTCGCGTTCCTAACCGCGCCGCCGCTCACGTCCCTCGTCACGCCGCTGCTGCGCCCCGGCGGCGCGCTCGCCGGGACCGTCGGCGAGGTGGTGGGCGTCGGCGCCGACCGGGGCGCCGGGCTCGTCCTCGTCGCGTGCGGGGTGCTCCTCGTCGGGTGGGGCGCGCTCGGGCTGGCGTACCGGCCGCTGCGCCGGATGGAGGACGACCTGCCCGACGTGTCCGCGGGCGCGGAGATCCCCGACACGCTCGACGAGGTGCAGGACGCGCTGCTTCAGCGGGAGTTGGCGGATCGCCAGGCGACGTAGTCGGCGACCGCGGCGGCGATGTCGAACTCGGGCTTGAAGCCGGTGTCCTCGGTGAGGCGGCTGATGTCGAGGTACGGGTGGGCGCCGCCACCCCCGGGCCGCACCTGCGCCTCGAGCGCGTCCGCGACCTCCCGGTAGGTGAACGGGCGGCCGCTGGACACGTTGTACGTGTCGTGCCGCAGGCTCGGGGCGGTCATGAGCAGGGCGATCGCGCGGCCCGCGTCCGGCGCGTAGCAGGTGTCGCCGCCGTCGTCGGCATGCAGCGGCGGCGGCTCCTCGCCGCGCAGCACGGCGCTGACGTACGGCGGGATCGGGTTGAACGGCGACTCCGGGTCCATGAGCGGCCCCCACGTGCTGCCGATCCGCAGCAGCACGGGCTGGACGCCGGTGCCCTGCAGGGCGTGCGTGACGAGCGGCTCGACGGCCTTCTTGAACGCGACGATCAGGTGCGGCAGGTGCGCGGCCGGCAGCGGCAGCTCCTCGTGCCACGGGATCTCGGGCCGGCCGATGTACACGCCGATGCTGCTCGCGACGGCGAACCTGCGCACCGCCCACGTGCGGGCCGCGTCGAGGGCGTTGAGCAGCCCGGCCATGTCTGTGCGGAAGTACGCCACCGGATCGTCGCCGGGGATGGAGCCGGCGAGGTGGACGATGTCGCTGATCTCGTGGCGGTCCGCGAGGGCGAGGAACGCGCCGCGGTCGGTGACGTCGAGGGCCTCCACGGTGACCCGGCCGGCCAGGAACGACGGCACCTCCGCCCGCTGGTGCGCGGTGACGACGACCTGGTGCCCGAGGTCGGCGAGCGCGCGGGCGGTGTGCGCGCCGATCATGCCGAGCCCGCCGGTGACGAGGATCATGGCTTGATCAGATCCCGCGGGCGCCGGCCGGGTCTTGAACGAATCGCGCACGGCCTCGGAGGAACGGCTCGTAGGACGCGGTGTGGTCGTGGCCGCAGCAACAGCGGTCGACCTCGCCGCCGAGCAGGTCGCGCGGGGTCAGGCCGGTCAGCCGCAGGCACTCCCGGCTCAGATGCGCCTGGTCGGCGTAGCCGAGGTCGGCCGCGAGGCCCGCGACGCCGGCCGCGCCCGACTGGGCCAGCGCCAGGAACCCCTGGAACCGCAGCGTGCGCTGCAGGACCTTCGGGCGCAACCCGACCGCCCGCAGGCAGCGGCGGCGCAGCTGGCTCACCGACAGCGTCAGGTGGCCGGCGACGGCGTCGACGGTGACCGGCGACCACGGCATCAGCGCCCGCACGGCCTCCCGGACCAGCGGATCCACGCCCGCATCACCGTGGAACTCACGCAGGAGGTGCCGCTGCAGCAGCGCGAGCGCCCGCTCGGGCGTCCGGGCGC
Organism: Dactylosporangium sp. NPDC050588; assembly: GCF_040654975.1. Taxonomy (NCBI): domain Bacteria; kingdom Bacillati; phylum Actinomycetota; class Actinomycetes; order Micromonosporales; family Micromonosporaceae; genus Dactylosporangium; species Dactylosporangium sp. NPDC050588. The sequence continues at coordinate 13,032 of NZ_JBFAJA010000156.1, forward strand.
CGGCCATCGCCTCCGCGAGCCGGTCGGCGGTCCCGCACCACAGGTCCGCCAGGCCCGGCCGCTGATCGAGCAGCTCGTCGAGCGCCACCGGCAGGGGCGGCGGGGTCCCGGGCAGGAACCGCACACCCACCACCGTGGTCCGCGCCGGGATCACCTCGACCTGCGGACCGGTGAGCGGGCCGAGCAGGTGCGGGCGGCCGCCGATCGGGAAGTGCAGCTCGACCCCGCCGGCCGGCAGGTGCCGCTGCGCGTACGCGACGTCGCCGGTCCGCTGGACCCACACCGTGCGCACGACATCCGCCAACGCGGCCACCGGCGGGTGCTCGACGTACGACTCCATCACCCGCCATCCTCGCACTCCGGTATCTTGCTGCGACGTCCGCCCGCTACCAGGAGGCATGCACATGAGCTCGGTCCCAGTTCCCGACGCGCGGACGCGGTACTCGTCGCGGCGTGCCGGCGCGCCGGACGAGGCCCAGGCGTGGCCGGCGTTCGGGGAGGAGGACCGCGCCCTGCTGGAGGCGGCCGGGGAGGTGGTCCGCCCGTCGCCCGGCGAGGTGCTGTGGGAGGGCGGCGAGCCCTACGACCTGTACGTCGTGGAGACCGGCGGGCTGTGCCTGGTGGACCGCCGCGACGACCGGGTCGTGGTCGTCGTGGAGCCCGGCGACTTCGTCGGTGAGCTCGGCATGCTCATGGGGCAGCCGGCGTTCCTCGCCGGGGTGGCGATGCCCGGCACCACGCTGCTGCGGGTGCCCGTCGAGGAGCTGCGCCGGCTGATCGCGACCACCGTGGACCTGGGCGACCTGCTGATCTCCGCGTTCGACGCCCGGCGGCGCATGCTGAGCCGCTGGGGCGAGGGCGGCCTCGTCCTGGCCGGCGACGACGACCACCACCTGCGCCGGCTGCGGGAGTTCGCCGCGCGCAACCACGTCCCGTTCCGGGTCGTGCTGCGCTCCGACTCATCCGCCTGGGAAGAGGTCGCGGCGGCGTGCGCGCTGCCGGCGCAGGGAGCGGCGGTGGTGACCGGGGAGGGGCGGGTCCTGACCGACCCGAGCCCTCGCGACCTGGCCACGGCCGTCGGGCTCGACCTGTGCGGGCTGCCCGAGGGGGCGCGGTGCGACCTGCTGGTCGTCGGCGCCGGGCCGGCCGGTCTGGCCGCCGCCGTCTACGGCGCCTCCGAGGGCCTCGACGTCGTGGTCGTCGAGGACGTCGCCCCCGGCGGACAGGCCGGCACCTCGTCGCGGATCGAGAACTACCTGGGCTTCCCGCGCGGGATCGCCGGCGGCGAGCTGGCCCGTTCGGCGATGCTCCAGGCCGTCAAGTTCGGGGCGCGGCTCGTCTCGCCCCGATCCGTCACCGGCCTGACCCGTGACGCCGACGGGTTCCGGGTCAGGCTCGACGACGACACCGACGTGGCCGCCCGCGCCGTGGTGATCGCCAGCGGTGTCCGGTACCGGCGGCTGACCGTCCCCGGTGTCGGCGACCTCGAGGGGCGCGGCGTCTCGTACGCGGCCACGGAGATCGACGCGCGCGCCTGCCTGGGCCGCGACGTCGTGGTGGTCGGGGGCGCCAACTCGGCCGGCCAGGCCGCGCTGTTCCTCGCCCGGCAGGCCGGCCACGTGCACGTCCTCATCCGCCGCGACGACCTGACCGAGACGATGTCGGACTACCTCGCGCAGCGGCTCCTGCACCACGAGCGGATCACCGTCCACCCGCGGGCGGAGCTGACCGGCGCGCGCGGCGGCGACCGGCTCACCCACCTCACGTGGCGGGACGGGACTGGGCGGGAGGTCGAGGTGGCGGCCGGCGGGCTGTTCCTGATGATCGGGGCGCTGCCGCGCACCGCGTGGCTGCACGACGTGGGCGTCGAGCTGGACGAGAAGGGGTTCGTGGTGACCCGCGGCGCGTTCGAGACCTCGGTGCCGGGGCTGTTCGCCGTCGGCGACGTCCGGGCCGGGTCGGTCAAGCGGGTCGCCTCCGCCGTCGGCGAGGGCTCGGTGGTGGTCTCGGCGGTGCACGCGTACCTGGCGGCCACCGGCTGAGCTGACCACGCTCGCGCAGCCGAAGGAGTCGCTCGGCCGGGCCGGCGTCGACCTGCTCCTGCGGGTGCTCGACGGCACCGCGCCGATCCGTGGCACGGTGCCGTCGCGGCTGATCATCCGCCAGTCGACCGGCCCGTGCCGGCCGGGCGCCTGAAAACGTTCTCACAATCAGCGCCAACCATTGACCGATGTCGTTGTCGCTGGCAGAATTCGGTCCCCGCGCCATCCCTTCCGCCAGGGGGACCGCCATGAGACTGGCCCTGCTCGCCACCGCGCTGCTGACATCCGGGTTGGTGCTGAGCACCCCGGGCCCCGCCCACGCCGCCGCGCCCACCGGGCGGTACGTGGCGCTCGGGGACTCGTACACCTCCGGACCGCTGATCCCGGACCAGGTCGACCTCAACTGCGTCCGCTCCAACCGCAACTACCCGTCCCTGGTCGCCCGCGCGATCGGCTCGGCCGCCCTCGTCGACGCCAGCTGCGGCGGCGCCACCACCGCCGACATCCTCAACCCCGGCAAGGGCACCCTGGGCCTGCCCGTCCCCGCCCAGATCTCGGCCGTCACCGCCGCGACGGCGCTGGTCACGATCGGCATCGGTGGCAACGACATCGGCTTCACCGGCATCGTGACGGCGTGCGCCCAGGACGGCGTCGGCGACCCCTTCGGCACGCCCTGCCGCGACCGGTACACCGCCGGCGGCACCGACCAGCTCCAGGCCCGGATCGCCGCCACGGCCCCGAAGGTCACGGCCGTCATCCAGGCCGTGCGCGCCGCCGCGCCCGCCGCCCGCATCGTCGTCGTCGGCTACCCTGCGATCGTGCCCGACCGCGGCTACGGCTGCTGGCCGGCGGTGCCGTTCGCGTTCGGTGACGTGCCGTACCTGCGCACGGTGGCGAAGTCGCTCAACGCGATGCTCGCCCAGACCGCCGCGTCGAACGGCGCCGAATACGCCGACACCTACAGCCCGTCGGTCGGCCACGACGTCTGCCGCTCCAAGAGCGTCCGCTGGGTGGAGGGGGTCGTCCCGGAGAACGCCGCCGCCCCGTTTCACCCCAACGCCGCCGGCGAGCAGGCGATGGCCACCGCCGTCACGACCCGCCTCGCCTGAGCGAGCCACCGTCGTTGCCCATATGCTCGGCGACATGACGATCAAGCGCATGGACAACGTCGGCATCGTCGTCGACGACCTCGACGCCGCCGTCGCGTTCTTCACGGAGCTCGGCATGGAGCTGGAGGGGAGGACGCCGATCGAAGGCAGCTGGGCGGGGAAGGTCGTCGGGCTCGACGGCATGCGGAGCGAGATCGCGATGATGCGGGTCCCGGGCGCCCCGGGCCGGCTCGAGCTGGCGACGTACCACAGTCCGAAGTCGATCACCCCCGAGCCGGCGGTCACCCCGTCGAACACGCTGGGCCTGCACCGCGTCATGTACGCCGTCGACGACATCGAGGACACCCTCGCCCGCCTCCGCCCGCACGGCGCGGAGCTCGTCGGCGAGGTGACGCGCTTCGAGGACGCCTACCTGCTGTGCTACCTCCGCGGGCCGGGCGGCATCATCCTGGCGCTGGCCGAAGAGCTGAACTGAGCCGTGCGGGGCCGGCAGAGCTGAGCCGCATCAGCCCTGCGGGGTGATCCGCAGCATGACCCGGTCCCGCCGGCCGAGGGTGGCGAGCCGTTCGACGAGCATCACCAGGCGGTACTCGAGGCCGTACTTGCGCCGGACCAGGCCCGTCATGCGGGCGATCTCGCGCGGGTCGGTGACGATCTCGGCGGTGCCCTCGACCGGCGGGGTGCCGGCGTGGACCTTGCCGGTGCGGGTGCAGGGGACCAGCCGCACGCGGGGGTCGCGGCGAAGGCGCTTGACCTTGTAGCTGGCGGCGAGGGTGGTCACGACGAGGGCGTCGCCGTCCGGGGTGATCCACACGGGCGTGGCGACCGGGGTGCCGTCCTTCCTGAACGTGGTGAGCGAGACGAAGCGCTGCGCGCCGAGCGACGCCGTCGTGGAGCCCTGGGTCATCCTCTCCGGGTACCCGGAGAGGACCGGGTGATGCGCGTCGCCGCGGCGGGGATCAGGTGGGGCTCAGCCGCCGGCCGTGGGCGATGACGGGGTGGACGCCGGCGAGGGTGAGGTCGTCGCGGAGCTCCGAGCGGACCCGGGCGTCGACGAGCACGAGCGCCGGTACCCCAAGCTCGCCGGCGGCCCGCAGCACCCGCTCGCGGGTCTCGCGTGCGACGTGGCTCTCGCCGTTCAGCGCTCTCGAGGCGGTCTTGATCGACACCCCCGAGAGCGCCGCGACCTCCACCAGACCGGGGCGCCCGGACCGAGCGGCGGGTAGGGGAAGAAGTCCAGGTCGGCGAGGTTCGCGGGGGCGTAGTTCGCGGCGACCTGGTTGGAGCCCTGAAACATCATCCCGGCCTGCTTGT
>NZ_JBFAJA010000157.1:0-17473 GCF_040654975.1 Dactylosporangium sp. NPDC050588
AACCAACCCTGCACCTCTGGCTCGCGGCCCGAGCCGCTCCGCTGGCCGCTCACGGCGCCACCTCCGCTGCGCCGGCCGCGCCCGAGGTGCCGGTGACGGCGCGGGGGTCCGTGCTCCACGTCTGCGGGGTCACGCCCTCGTCGCGCAGGACCCGCTTGAGGACCCGACCCACGGCGTTCTTGGGCAGCTCGGTGCGGACCTCGATGTGGGAGGGCACGGCATACCGCGGGACCCGCGGGTGCAGCCACGCGAAGAACTCCGCGGGATCGATCTGCGCACCGGGCGCGGGCACGACCGTCACCTTGAGGTCGTCCTCGGCCAGGGGGGACGGGACCGCGTGCACGGCGACCTCGCCGACGGCCGGGTGGGCCGCCACGATGCCCTCGATCTCGAAGCTGGAGATGTTCTCGCCGCCGCGGCGCAGGTAGTCCTTGCCGCGGTCGACGAAGTAGAGGTAGCCGTCCTCGTCGAGGCGGCCGTAGTCACCGCAGTGGAACCACAGGCCCCGGAAGACCTCGAGGGTCTTCTCCGGCTGGCGCCAGTAACCGTTGAACATGATCGCCGGACGGGTGGGGCGGGCGACGATCTCGCCGACCTCGCCGACGGGCAGCGGGTTGTCGTCCTTGTCGACGATGCGCACCTCGAAGGACTCGTTGACCTTGCCGGCGGTCCCGGCGCGGTACTCCCCCGGCGGGGTGAACGTGATCAGGCTGGCCTCGGTCATGCCGTAGGCGCCCGAGCCGACCCGCTCGACGCCGAACCGCTCGGTCCAGCGAGCAGCGAGGTCGGCGGTGACCGGCGAGCCGGACACGACGCGCAGCTGGCCGAAGGCTTTGCGGGCTGCCTCGGACTCGGCAGCGCCGGCGATCATCGGCAGCATCGAGCCCATGAGCGCGGCCATCGTCGCGCGGGAGCGCAGGATCTCCTCCCAGAAGCCGCTGACGGAGAAGCGCTGCGCGATGTCCATGGCGGAGCCGAGCTGGAGCGAGCCCAGGACGTGCCCGACCGCGGCCATGTGGAACAGCGGCATCGCCGACCACAGGACGTCGCCGGCCCGGCGCTCGAGGTTCTCGTGCATCTGCCGGGCCATGTTCGCCGCGAAGCCGTGGCTGACCATGCACGCCTTGGACGGTCCGGTCGTGCCGGCCGTGTAGATGAGGTGGCTGGTCGCGTACGCGTCGAGGTCCGGGGTCGTCGACAACGCCGAGCCCTCGGCGACGGCGGCGTCGAAGTCGATGACCTCGGTGGCCCAGGCGGGCACCGGGCCTGCGGACGGCCGGCCGGCCTCGGCGGCGCCGACGAGGACCGGCACCCGCAGCCCGGTGCCGGCGAGGGCGTCGTCCATGACGGGCACGAACTCGTCCTCGAGGATCATCGCGATCGGATCGGCGTCGTGCACCTGGTGGGCCAGGATGGGGCCGCGGTTGCTCGTGTTGAGCGGGACGACGAATCCGCCGCGGAGCGTCGTCGCCCACCAGGCGAGCAGGGCCAGCCGGCCGTTGCGGGCGAGGACGACGACGCGGTCGCCGGGGGCGACACGGTCGGCGAGGAACCCGGCGAGGCGGCGCGCCGCGGCATCGAGCTCGGCCACGGTGAACGGGGTGCCGGCGAGGGTGAGGGCGAGGTCAGGCTGCCGCTCGAGCGCGCGGGACAGCGCAACCAGGAGAGGGGCGGCTGCGGCGGGGCGGGTCACTGGCTCTGGCTACCTTTCTTCGAGCCGGCCGGTCGCGGCGGGCGACCGGCCGGCCGACGGGTGGGGTCCGGGCGCTCAGCGCTTCGTCATCGCGACGGTGCGCAGGTCGAACAGGCCGAGATTGGTCCACGGCAGCTGCTCGGCCCCGACCACCTTCGGGGAGGCGACGGTGGCGTTGGTGAGGTTGCAGATCGGGATGAACCACGCCTCGCTGAACAGCTGGTCCCACAGCTGGTGGTACTGCTTGGCGCGCTCCTCGACGCTGGAGCGGGGGTCGGCGGCCTTGGCCGCGATCGGGGCGATGGCCTCGGGGTCGGTGGCGAGCTTGTAGTTGCCGGTGAGGTAGTTGTTCACCGTCCCCGCCGGGTCGATGCGCGGGTTGAAGGTGTTGGACACCTCGAGCTCGAAGTCGCCGGCGATGAAGCGGGCCTCGGTCTCGGAGTTCGGCGTCGGGTTGAGCGTGGCGTTGATGCCGGCCTGGGACATGGCGGCCTGGACGGCGGTGGCGGGCTGCTCGGTGTTGGTGCCGGCGGAGAAGCTGATCGACACCTTGGCCCCGCCCACCTCGGCGATGAGCGCCTTGGCCTTGGCCAGGTCGAACTCGTACGGGTACTTCGCCGCCGGGTCCTCCCACGGGCTGCCCGGGTAGATGCTGCGGGTGGGCGTGCACGTGTCGGCGAAGAGCGCCTTGATGGCGGCCGGGTCGACCGAGCGCGCGATGGCCTCACGGACCCGCTTGTCCTTGAGGTCGCCCTTGTTGGCGCGCAGCAGGATGCCCAGGACGTTGCGGAACGGGCGGGTGGTCACCTTGAGCTGGCCGGCCTGGCCGAGCTGGCGGGCCTCGATGATCTCGTTGGCCGAGGAGACGAAGCTGAGGTCGGTCTGACCGTTGATGACGCCGTTGATCCTGGTGGCGCCCTGCGGGACGCGGGTGATCTCCATACCGGCGAGGCGCCCGGCGTTCGGGTCCCAGTAGGTGCCCGTGGCGCGCTTGACCACGTACTTCTCGTTGGGCACGAACTCGGTGGCGACGTACGGGCCCGACCCGGCGTTGCCGGGGGCGAGCTTGAGGTTGACCCCGTCGGCGATCGCCTTGGGCGAGACCATCATGCCGGCGGCGGTGGCCAGGGCCGACGGGAGCACCGCGCCGGCGCCCGGCTTGAGGTTCAGGCGCGCGGTGTGCGCGTCCACGACGGTGACGCCGGTGATGTCGGCGAGGTCCTGCTTGACGGTGCTCGCCGGCAGCGTCTGACCGCGCTCGATGTTCACCTTGACGGCGTTGGCGTCGAACGGCGTCCCGTCGTGGAAGGTGACGTCGTTGCGCAGGGCGAGCTCGAGGTAGGAGCCGTCCGCGGCGAAGGTCCACGAGGTTGCCAGGCCGGGGACGATGTTGTCCTTGGCGTCGACCATGGTGAGCCGGTCGTAGATCAGCGTGAGGTACGGGTAACCGCCGGGAGCCAGTTGGGCCGGGTCGAGATTCTGGAACGGCGACGAGGCCGTGACCCGCAGGACGGCGCTGGGGTCGATCTCACCGGTCGCGGCGCTGGGATCGCCCGCCGCGTCGCCGGAGCAGGCTCCGACGGCGAGGGTGGCGAGCGCAGTGACGGCCACGGCGAGGCGCCGGCGGTATGCAAGACGAGACACGGTCTTCCTTTCCGGACCTGCGGTCCGAGCCGGGAGCGCGCCGCGGCCGCGGCGGGGTCCCGGAGGGCGGGGTTGCGGCCGGTCGCTCGGCGGCGGCCGTGAGGGCGCGGTGGTGCGGCCAGTGACGGATGGCGTCGGCCGCGTGGTGTGCATGCCTGGAGCTCATCGGTGGGAGCTCGCCGGTGCCCCGAGGGCTGCCGGCGCCAGGCTACATCACGAGCCAACCAAGCGCTCGTTTGGGCAACCATAGGGGGAGTCTCGGAGCGCGTCAATGGGCGCGGCACCACCGCGACCAGTGGGGCGGCGATGCCGCGGCGCGGCCGTTGTCAGCACACCACCGGGTCGCTAGGGTGTAGTCAAGCAAGCGCTTGGTTGACTAGATTGCCCGAAGGAGCCCGCCCGGTGGAAGTAACCCTCGCCACGGCACAGCCCCGCGATCGCGGCATCGATGCGGTCGCCGCAGCCACCCGCCGGCTCGTCGACGCGATCACCCGCGCGGGCGCGGCCGTCGACGGCGACGCCGACCGGATCGTGGCCGACCTCGACGCGCTCACCGCCCGGATCGACGCCCACGCCCCGGACCTTGCCGAGCGGATCGCGACGATGTGGCGCCAGCCCGGCCCGGGGCGTTTCGACCCCACCGGCGGCACCGAGAACCCGCTGTCGCCGCCGGTGAGCCTCTGGGTCGAGCCGGACGGCTCAGTGCGCGGCGAGGTCACGCTGGGGCTGGCCTTCCAGGGCCCCCCGGGGCACGTGCACGGCGGCACCTCGGCCATGCTGATGGACCACGCCCTCGGCATCGCCAACGCCCGCGCCGGGTACGCCTCCGTGACGGTCGGGCTCGACGTCTCCTTCCACGCGGCCATCCCCGTCGGCTCGACGATCACGATCCTGGCCCGGCACGACGGGCGCGACGGGCGCAAGGTGCGCAGCTCTGGCGAGCTGCGCATCGGGGACCTGACGTGCGTCACGGCCAGCGGCACCTTCGTGCTCATGGACGACCCGTCGACGCGGGACAAGTTCCGGCGACCGTCGGGGGGGCAGGCGTGAGCGGCCAGCGGAGCGGCTCGGGCCGCGAACCAGGGGCGTTGTCTTGGCTCAGGCTGGCGCCGCAGCGCAGCGGAGGCGACCTCGTGAGCGGTCCGGAGCGTAGTGGAGGAGCCGCGAACCATGGGCGCAGTGTTGGCTCGCGGCGGCGCCGCAGCGCAGCGGAGGTGACGGCATGAGCCCGACTGCTGACCCGGCCACCGCCGCACGCGGTCCGCTCGCCGGCCGCGGTGCGCTCGTCATCGGCGGAGGCGGCGGCTTCGGCCGGGCCATCGCCGCCGCGCTCGCCACCGACGGCGCCGCCGTGACGATCATGGGGCGCACCGAGGCGACGCTGCGGGCGGCCGCCACGACGATCGCCGCGGCCGCCCCAGGGGCGCTGCCCGTGCGGGTCAGCGTCGGCGACTCCGCTCTCGATCAGGACGTGGCCGCCGCGGTGCGCGTCGCCGACGAGACCCCGTTGGCGGCCGTCGTCACGACGGTCGGCGGCGGGACCTTCCGTCCCGTGCTCGCCCTTGACGCCGAGACCCTTGAGCACGACTTCCGGCGCAACGTCACGACGGCGCTGCACGCGATCAGACACGGCGGACAGGCTCTGGCCGCGCGCGGTGGGGGTTCGATCGTGTGTACGTCCTCGAGCGCGGGCGGGCACTCCTTCCCGTTCATGCCGTCCTACTCGGTGAGCAAGGCCGCGCTCGAGGCCCTCGTGCGGGTCGCCGCCGACGAGCTCGGCCACCTCGCGGTGCGGGTCAACGTGGTGCGCCCCGGCATCGTGGCCACCGACGGGAAGAACCCGGGTCTGCTGCTGGCCGACCCCGAGCTGGCCGCCGCGACCGTCGCCGAGAAGCCCCTCGCGCGGGTCGGGCGCGCCGAGGACGTCGCCGCCGCGGTCCGCTTCCTGTGCGGTCCCGAGTCCTCGTGGATCACCGGCGCGTGCCTGCCGGTCGAGGGCGGGGCGCACCTGCGCCGCGCGCCGCGGCTGGAGAAGCTCGCCCGGATCGTCAGCGGCGACGAGGTCGTCGACGCCGCCCTGGCCGGGCGCCTCCCATGACGCCTCAGCCACCCGCCACCCGGATGGAGCTGGCCACGACGCTGCCGCCGACGACGGCGCTGCGCGAGGTGCCCGCGGTCGTGGCGCGCATCGAACGGCTCGGCTTCGACACCGTGCACGTCCCCGAGACCACGCACGACTCGTTGTCGGTCGCCCTGCTCGCGGCCGAGCACACCAGCCGGATCACCGTGCGCACCAGCATGACGCTGGCCTTCCCCCGCAGCCCGATGGTGACCGCGTACGCCGCGTGGGACCTCGCCCGGTTCTCCGAGGGTCGCTTCCAGCTCGGTCTGGCCACCCAGGTGCGCGGCAACATCGTCGGCCGTTTCTCGGTGCCGTGGGACCGGCCGGCCTTGCACCTGCGCGACTACCTCGCCTCGATCCGGGCGATCTTCGCCGCGTTCGCCACGGGCGCGCCCCTGGACCACGAGGGCAGCCACTACCGCTTCACCCGGCTCCAGCCCTACTTCAACCCCGGCCCGCTGTCCACCACGCCCCCGGCGCTGTACACCGGCGGGGTCAACCGGCGCGTCTGTGAGGTGGCCGGCGAGCTGGCCGACGGCTTCGTCACCCACGCGACGAACTCGCACCCGAGCCACCTCCGCGCGGTCGTGCTCCCCGGACTCCGTGCCGGCGCCGAGCGGGCCGGACGTGCCGGGATCCCACGGGTCGTCGTCGTGTCCAAGTCGATCACCGGTCCGACGCAGGCCGCGCTCGCCGCGAGCCGCGCCGCCGCCCGCCAGGAGCTGGCGTTCCTGTTCTCGACCCCGGCCTACCGCACGACCCTGGACCGGCTCGGCCTGGGTGAGGTCGGCGAACGGCTCGCCGAGATGGCCGCCTCCGGGCGCTGGGCGGGACTCGCCGGCACCCTCGACGACGAGACCCTGGCCACGCTCATCCCGCACGGCACCTACGCCGAGCTGCCGGACGTGCTCGACCGGGCCTACGGCGGGCTCGCCGACGGGCTCGGGCTCGGGCTGCCGCTCGACCCGGACGACGACGAGGACTTCGGCGCGCTGCTCGAACGCCTCCGGCGCATCCCGACGAGGGCCGCAGCCGCCGACCCGCCCGCAGCCGGCGGCCCCACCGACGAGACCACCAGCGCGACGCGCAGCGACGCCGGATCGGAGACCGTGTCATGACCGCACGCATCGGGCTGCTCACCCCGGTCGTCGTCCAGCACCCGCGCACCGCGGCCGCCTGGGAACGCGACGTCCTGGCCGGCCCCGACGTCGGCGGTTCACTGCTGGCCGTCGCCCGCGCCGCCGACGACCTGGGATACCACCACCTGACGTGCAGCGAGCACGTCGCCGTGCCCACCCGGATCGCCGTCGAGCGGGGCGGGACGTACTTCGACCCCGTGGCCACACTGTCGTTCCTCGCCTCAGCGACGCGCCGCGTCCGGCTCGCGACGAACATCGTCGTCATCGGCTACCACCACCCGCTGGCCCTCGCCAAGACCTACGGCACCCTCGACCTGCTCAGCGGCGGCCGCGTCATCCTCGGGGTCGGGGTCGGCAGCCTCGAGGAGGAGTTCGACCTGCTCGGCGCCGAGTTCGCCGAGCGCGGCGCGGTCGCGGACGAGGCGATCACGGCCCTGCGCGCCGCATGGGGCAGGGCCGTGCCGCACCACGAGGGGCCCCGGTTCGCCTTCACCGACTTCGTCGTCGAACCGCACGCGCCGCGCACCGCGGTGCCATTGTGGTTCGGTGGGCGCACCCGCCGCTCGCTGCGCCGCGCCGTGGCGCACGGCACCGGATGGGCGCCGTTCGGCCTCGGGCCGCACGAGCTGACCCGCCTGTGGACCTCCGTGGAGCGCCCGGACGACTTCGACCTCGTGCTGCAGATGCCGCCGCTGGACCCGATCGGGGACCCGGACGGCTCCCGCGAGCACCTGCGCACGGCCGATGCCGTCGGGGCGACCGCGGTCAACGCGAGCCTGGTGGCCACCTCGGCGGCCCACCACCTTGAGCAGATGGCCGCGCTGCGCGACCTCGCCCCGGAACGCTTCGAGACGACCGCGTCCGGGACCTGACCGGCCACAGCCGGATCGACCCGCGTGCAGCCCGATCCGAAAGGAACCCACCCATGACCGACTCCCAGCCCGACCGGCTCGGCCTGCTCGAGGCACGCCTCGAGCAGGCCGAGCGGCGCCTCGCCGCCGCCGAGGACCAGCTCGCCCTGTGGCGGATCGTCGCCGGCTACGGCCCGGCCGTGGACAGCGGCTCGGCCGAGATCACCGCCCAGATGTGGACCGAGGACGGCGTGTACGACACGTACCCCGTCGTGCTCAACGGCCGCGACGCGCTGCGCGGCATGGTGCACGGTGAGCGGCACCAGGCCCTGATCCACGCCGGCGCCGCCCACCTCATGGGCCTGCCGCACATCGCCGTCGACGGCGACCGGGCCGTCGTGACGAACTACTCGCAGCTCGTGCTCAACGCTCCCGACCAGAACGGCTACCGGATCTGGCGCACGGGCTCCAACCGGTGGGAGTTCATCCGCACCGACGAGGGCTGGAAGGTGACCCACCGCTGGAACCGCCAGCTCGACGGCACCGACGAGGGGCGCGACATCCTCGCCCGCGCTGTCGACCCCGAGGCATGAGCGGCCCGCAGCGCAGCGGAGGGCTGCGAATCATGGGCGCAGGGTGGAGCTCAGGCCGACGCCGGAGCGCAGCGCAGGTGACGGCATGAGCGTCGTGCGCATCGGCCTCAGCTCCCCGGTCCTGGCCGACTCCGGGCCCCGTCCCGCATGGGAGGCCGAGGCAGGGGTCGCCGAGCTGCGGGAGGTCTTCACGACCGCCGACCGGCTCGGGTTCGAGTTCTTCACCTGCCCGGAGCACGTCAGCGTGCCACCGGGGTTGGCCCGGGGTGAGCGCTTCTACGACCCGGTCGCGACGTTCTCCTACCTCGCGGCGATCACCGAGCGGATCCGCTTCCTGCCGTACGTGCTCGTGCTCGGGCTGCACCATCCGCTCGAGCTGGCCAAGCGGTACGGCACCCTGGACCACCTCAGCGGGGGCGGGTCATCCTTGGCGTGGGCGTCGGCAACCTCGAGGAGGAGTTCGCGCTGCTCGCTCGCCCCTTCGCCGATCGCGGAGCACGGGCGGACGACGCCCTGCGGGCCCTGCGGGCGTCGCTGTCGGTGCGGCTCGCGACCTACCACGGGGAGTACTACGACTTCACCGAGCAGGTCATCAGCCCGCACGCCGTCCAGGAGAAGGTCCCGATCTGGGTCGGGGGTCACAGCAAGCGAGCGCTGCGTCGCGCGGTCACCCTGGCCGACGGGTGGGCACCGGCCCCGGTGACGTATCGCGGTCCGGACCTGCAGACCTTGCCGCGGATGCTCGCCGAGCACGACCTGCCGGACGGGTTCGACGTCGTCATCACGCCTCCGGCCCGTCTCGACCCGATCGGCCGCCCGGAGGCCGCGCTGGACCTCATCGGCCGGATCGGTGAGGCGGGGGCGACCGTGGTCAACCTCGTCGTGCGGCACCGTGAGCTGGCTGAGTACCTCGACCAGCTCGCGGCGGCAGCCGAGCTCTTCGGCCTCGACCGCCGCGACTGAGCACGGCCCCGTGCGCCCGGACTCCTGCGTGGGTCCGGGCGCACCCACGATCAGGCCTCGTTGGGCATGTTCGACCAGCCCTTGCGGTCCACCCGCGCGTACCAGCCCGAGGCGGCCAGGGTCCCTCCGTCGACGGGGATCGTGTGCCCGGTGACGAAACGGGCGTCGTCACTGGCGAGGAACTCCACGACGGCGGCGTAGTCGTCGGGCGCACCGAAGCGTCCGACGGGGATCCACGTGCGGATGAGCTCCGGGTCACGGCCGCGCAGCATCGCCGCCGCCGGCGTCTGCGGCGTGTCGGCGAGGTCGGGCGCGATCGCGTTGACCCGCACCCCGTGCCCGGCGACCTCCACAGCGAGGCTCTTGGTGAAGGCGCTGACCCCGGCGTTGTAGGCGGAGTACGGGGCGCACGCCGGGATGCCCCGGAAGGCCTCGACGGTCGAGTTGTTGATGATGGCACCACGGCCCCGCTCGACCATGCCGGGCAGCAGCGCATGGGTCATCGCGAGCACGTGCCACAGGTTGATCTCGTAGAGCGCCTGCCACTGCTGCGGGGTCGAGTGCAGGAAGGTCTTGGCGGCTGGGCGGAAGTCGCCGACGTTGTTGACGAGCACGTCGACCCGCCCCGAGTCGAGGGCCGAAGCGGCGGCGACCGCGGCGGCGACACCGTCAGCGGTGCGCACGTCGGCGAGGACGATCTCGACCTTGCCGCCGGCGCCGCGGACGTCGGCGGCGGTGTCGGCGGCAGCGTCGGCGTCGATGTCGACGAGGACCACGTGGGCACCCGCGGCGGCGAGACGGCGGGAGATGCCGCCGCCGATGCCGAGGGCACCGCCGGTGACGACCGCGATCTGGTCCTCGAGCCTGCGGCTGGCGCTCATCTGCCGGCTCCTTCCTCGTCGGCCCTGGTCACGGAGACCCGGTGGCGTTCGATCCAGTTGATGGTCACCGCACGGCGCGTGAAGGCCCATCCTTCGTCGGTGCGCGCGTACTCGTCGTCGTAGTGCAGGAACCAGACGAGGTCCGAGTGCCCTTCGCGACCGGCCAGCAGGTGGTGGGCCGTGCCGCGGACCCGGCCACGGGCCCCGGCCGGCGTCGGCAGGTAGCGCGCCCCGGCCACGACGTGGGTCGTGGCCAGGGTGCCGGCGAGTGCCCCGAGCGCCGCGACGACAGCGGGGCGGCCGACGTGGGACACGTGGGGAGCGAGGTGCGCCGGCGGGTCGGGGACGACGAGGACGCCGTCCGGGACGAAGAGCGCGCCGACCGCGGCCGCGTCACGATCGTCGGCGGCCGCGGCATACGTCTCCGACAGCGCCCGCAACGCGGCGAGGTCGGCCGCGTCGAGCCTGCTCACGCCGCAGGGGCGGTCGCCGCGCGCACGACCTGGACGAGTTCGGCGACGGCCCGCTCGCAGTCACCGCGGGTGTAGCCGAGCAGCGCGGTCTCGGCCGGATCGGGTTCGTAGGCAAGGACGTTGCCGCGGCCCTGGACGATCATCGAGTCGGGCATGAAGGGGTGCGGCTCGTCGAGTTCGGCGATGGTGCGGTTGCCCCCGGCCGCGTCGACGAGCAGCTGGAAGAACTGCGCGAACGTGAGGTTGGCGTCACCGACGAGGTACGCCGCGCCGGCCGCGCCGCGGTCGAGCGCGCCGCCGATCGCCTCGGCCAGGGACCGGGCCGACAGGTAGTTCGTGCCGCCGGCCGGTGCGTGGTCGGGGATCTGCGGCTCGTTGCCGGCCGCCCAGGACACCATGCGGCGGTACCGCTTGGCCGTGACGCCGGGGATGGCACCGATGATCGAGGGCGGGTTGAGCGTGCAGACCGTGAAGGAGTCGTCGGCCAGCGCCCGGGCGCCCTCGTCGGCGGCGCGGCGGGCGGCGACGTAGGCGTTCGAGTCGGCCAGGTCGGGTCGCAGGTGGTGGTAGTAGCTGCCGACCTGGACGAAGCGGGAGACACCCGCGCTCTTGGCGAGCGCGGCGAAGGCCGGCACCCCCACGCTCTGGGTCTCCTGCCAGAACTGCGTCTCGTCAACGTCGCGGGGCAGGTGGCGCACGTCCTGCCCCGCGGCGAAGACGACCGCGTCGAAGGGGGCGAGCTCCTCCCGGGTGAAGGTCTGGCGGGTGTAGTCCCCGCGCAGGACGGGCAGGTCGGCGACGGGCGAGTCCGCATCGACCGCCCCTCGGGCGGCGACGGTGACGTCGTCTCCCCGATCTCGCAGGTAGAGGGCAGTGTGGACCCCGATCATGCCGGTTCCACCAACCACGAGCACCTTCATCGTGAGGTCTCCTTGCGTAGTGAGGCGACTCCCCGGCGCGAATCAGGGAGCCAGCACGACTTCTGAGCCTACCAAGCAAGCGATAGGTTGGTACCCACGAGAGCACGCTCTTGACTTGGCGGGCATCAGGGGTCCCTGTGTCGCGATCCCGGACGCCTTCCATGCGTTGACGACGAGCGCGTCGAGCTCCTGGGACATCGCCTTCCGCCGGTGGAAGTCGTCGGGGCCGAACGGCCCCTTCACGCCGAGTTTCTGCAGGTAAGCGGCATTGTCAGCCTTGTGGTAGTAGCCGGTGAAGACGATGCCGTCGACGCCGCGACCGATGTCCAACACGTGCGCCATCGTTTCCGGTGCGGCGTTCCAGCCGGGCACGATCGGCCGCCAGTACAGCACCACCCCGGTCCGCTGCTTGTGGGCGGCGGCGGTGCGGATCGACGTCACGGTGATGTTCGACTTCGCGATCGGCTCGATCCGCGGGTCGGTGATGCCGCTGTAGGTGAACAGCAGCGTCACCCGCAGGTGCCGCAGTTGCTCAAGCTCGGCCATGTCCGCTGCGGTGACCTTGAACCGCGTGATCACCTGCAGCTGCCTCGCGCTGCGGCCGAGGCCGGGGACGCCAAGGTCGACGGTGGTCATGGAGTGCCTCCTCCAGGAGCGGGAACAGATGCCGGTGTGGGGTCGAGCAGGTGCGCGAACGTCGGGCCGTACCAGATCGCGAAGTCGCGGTGGGCTGCTGCGGCATGGTCGGAGGTGTGGATGACGTTGTCCACGAGCCGGCCGTCGGCCATCGCCTGGGCGAGGGTGTCGTCCGCGAAGCGGCCCCGGATCGTGTCGGCGGGTGCGATTGCGGGATCGGTGGGGCCGACCAGCGCCCGCACCCGGCCCGCAGCGCCCGGGCCGTGGCCCAGCGCGACGATCACGGTGTTGCCGACGAAGATGCGTCGCAGCTCCGCCGGGACGTCCCGGCCGAGCTCGTCCGACAGCGGCAGCATGTCGTCGTAGTGCGCGAAGATCTGCTGCTCGGTTGGCTGGACCTGGCGCACGTCGACGAGGTCGACGAGGCCGCTGATCCAGAACAGCACCTGGGCGGCCAGGTTGCGGCGCAGGCAGTCCGGTTTGAGCAGGACGACGGTCCAGTCGCGCCAGGCGACGGCGGCCGCGCCGGGCACCGCGGCGAAGGCGGCCGGCTGGGTGCTCACCGCGCGCTCGCGGTTGTAGTTGGGACGCGGTCAGGCCAGCGGGCGGCGAGCAGCCACCTGTGGCCGGGGTTCAGCGCGTTCACGACGTCCGACGTGACTCACCCATCGGGTTTGTGCTTCATCTGCCGGTACGCCTCGAGCAGTAGCACGATGCGCTGCCAGTAGCTGGGCAGCGGCAGTTCCGCCGCCTGCTGCGCAGTGACAGAGGCCTGGCCGAGCCGCAGCATTTCCTCGTACTGCAGCACGGTGGCGAGGGTGTCCCACGTGGTGTCGGCGGGCATGCCCTCGGCACGGAACTGCCGGATGAGGCCGTTGTCGGCTTCGGCAAGCATGCGGCGGACCAGGTCGACGTCGGTCGCGTTGATGTGCATCGACCCGACGTGGTGGGTGTAGGTGCCGAGCGGCACACGGAGCAGCCGCGCGGCGAACTCCTGGATCATCGTGAAGGAGTGCACGTCGCACAGCAGCCCGATCCGCGCGTCGTTGCCGCGCATGTATCCGGTCATGTGCAGCCGGCCGTCGCGGAGCATGAACTGCAGTCCGAGGGTGCAGGCGACGTCAGGGTTGTGGAGTTCCTGCAGCTCGGCCGGTTCCATGATCACCATGGCGGCGCGTTTGCTGTCGGGTTCGTGGCGCACGAAGTCGAGGGCCCGCTCGAACTGGCTGCGGGCGTCGGGCCCGGTCCGGCCGAACAGCCGGGGACCGTACGCCGTGCCGGTGAGGGTTCGGCCATCGGTGGACAGGTGCCGCAGCCGCGGCGCGTAGTAGGCGATCATGTCGAGGTCGTCGCGGCCGGCGACGTACCAGAGGAACTCCGCGGCGGTGAACACCGGGTTTGCGCGACGCGCCGCGACGTATGGTGTCCGGGCGGTCGGATCGGTGAGCTGGAAGCTGACGTTGGGGACCTCGCGCGCATCTTTGCTGCGGCCTGATGTGAGCAAGTGCGGACCGTCGACGACGGTGCGCAGCACTGCGAGGTACGCGTCGGTGAACGTGGGGAACGGGGTGGGGGTCAGCATGCCCACTGGGGGTCAGTCTTCAGGAAGCCGCGACACGTGCCGATCTGGCCGCGGTCACCGCCGGGCAGATCCGCGACGTGCTGGCCCGGCTGATCGCAGCGGGCACCGGCGACCCGGCGACTCGCAGATGTGGGTGGTCATGGACGCCGGCTACGACGCCGCCCGCCTGGCCTGGCTGCTGCGGGATCTGCCGGTGCGGGTCCTGGCCCTGCTACGCTCGGACCGGGTACTGCGCCGGCCCACCCCACCCCGACAGCCGGGCGTGCTGGGCCGGCCCCGCCGGCACGGCGGCGAGTTCATCTTCGGTGACCCGGCCAGCTGGGATGAACCCGACGTGACCACGGTGACCGAGACCCGCCTCTACGGCACCGCCACAGCCCGCGCCTGGCACCGGCTGCACCCGCGCCTGACCCGCCGCGCCGCCTGGGCCGACTGGGCCGACCTGCCGCCAGTCACGAAGTCGCCCTCGGCCGGAGTGAGACGCACGATCGTCCCGGGCATCACACGGCGCACCAGGTATGGCGACACCAGCCCATCCAGCCGGTCCCCGGACGGATCACCAGGCTCGCCGCCGAGGCGGTCTCCGGCCGCACCTCCTCGACCCGGCCACGCAGTTCCCGCCGCGACCACAGCGGATCGACCAGCCCGAGACAGTCATCGGGCACCAGCGGTGTGGTCAGCCAGGACGCCACGTCCAGCACACGCTGGCGCGCGGTCACCCCACGGCCCCAACCGCCCGGAATAGCCAAACTGTCGGACGACGACAACAGTGCCCCCAACGGCGCGCGACCTACCCGTGTGCACGCGGCACTAACCCGCGCAACGCGATGCTGTCGCGGGCCACAGCGCTTGCGCTCGACAACCGTGGTCGCCAAGGGGCGAGGGCGACGGGCGACACTCCCGCGGTGCGGCATCGTCGACGTACGGTTGAGTCCGTCCGCGGCGGCCGGCTCGTCGACTTCGCCCTCGGCGGCCTGAACTACCAGATTGAGCACCGCCTGTTCCCGAGCATGCCCCGGCCGAACTTGCGCCGGGTCCAGCCCTTCGTGCGATCGTTCTGCCGGCAGCACGTCGTGTCGTGCTGTGGACCACCCTGCTGCGCTCCTACGCGCAGACCCAGAACTACCTCCACGACGTCGGGCGACCGTTGCGCGTCACCACCGCCGGCGTCACTGGGGTGGGGAGGATGCCGAGGGTGAGTGTGGCGCGTATGGCGTCACGCCGGGTGTGGACTGCCAGCTTGCGGTAGATCGACGCGATGTGGGTCTTCACGGTGTTCGGGGAGAGGTGCAGTTCGGCGGCGATTTCGTGAACGGTTCGGTGTCCGGCCAGGTGTCGCATGACCGAGATCTCACCCGGGCTCAACGGACCGCTGGCCGGCGGGGTGATGGCCGTCAGGGTGAGCTGGTTGAGGGTGGGGGCGAGCATGTGGTGGTTGGCGTGGAACGGGTGCCGAAGCTGTTCGGGTTCGGCGAGAGCGATGGCCTGGCGTAGCAGGTGTGTGGCGTGCTGCGTGTTGCCGGTGGTGTTCGCCTGGTGCGCCATGAGCAGGCGGATCTCGACCTGGTGGAACAGCGAGCTGTGCGGCTCATCGAGGAGGGGTCGCAGCAGCCGATCGATGCGGGCCTGCGGTTGCCTGGCGAGCAGAAGCTTCGCGGTGGTGATCGTGGCGGTCGACGCGGGGACGGCGGCGGTGTCGGCCCGCCAGTGCCGGTGGGCGTCGTGGAGCCGGCCGGTGGCGATGAGGAGTTCGACCCGCAGCACTCGTGCGGCCCATTGCGGGACCAGCAACGCGTCGTCGCCGTCGACGATCAGCTGTTCGACGGCATCCAACGCGGCGGCCTCGTCGTGTTGTTGCTGGCAGAGCAGCGCGGCCTGGAACTGTTGGGCGGCGACGAGCGCGGGTACCGACTGCCACAGTTGGACCGCGAGCGTGTCGAGGTGCTGTACGGCCGCGTCGGGTGTGCCCCGTTGGACGGCCACTTCGGCAAGGACCAGCCGCGCCCAGCCGTCGTCGAGGGAACCCACGAGGCCGTTCGCGCGAACGTCCTCGCCGAGGGCGTCCGCATGCCGGACGGCGTCGCGCAGCTGGCCGGTCATCCGGGCGATGACGGCGTGCAGGCGCAGCATCGTGTAGCGCTGCAACGGACTGCGGCCGGTCGCTGCCGCGGCGGGGATCAGCGCTGCCTGCGCCGCTTCGTGGTCCCCTCTTCGTAGGGCACGCCAGATGGGTTGCGCCGAGAGCTGGATCAGATCGGCGGGCCCCGCCGTCTCCCACCGGACGGCGGCTGCCGAGTGCCGGACCGTGCACGGCGGCGCTGCGGTGTTGTTGCTGAGGCCGTGGTGCACGGCGAAGGCGTGGGCGAGTGGTGCATCGTTGGCGAGCGACGACCAGGGTCCCGGAGCCGCTGCGGTGACGGCGGCCTGTGGCGTGGCCTCACGGATCTGCACGCCGTGTTGCTGCACGATCCTGATGGCCGACGACCGGTCGGCCGCGGCCAGCGCGTGGCGCAGCCCTTCGGCGGGCTGGACGTGTGCGGTGTACCAGTCGGCGGCGGTGGCATGCAGGTGACGCGCGTGGGCGGGGTCGTCCTCGCTGAGTGTGGTGTAGAGGGCGGTGCGCCAGAGCCGGTGGTAGCGGTACCAGGCGGACGTGTCGTCGAGGCGGGTGGCGAACATACCGTCGCGGGCGAGATCGGCCAGGACGTCGGCGGCGTCGGTGCGGCCGGTGAGCGTGGTGAACAGGTCCGGGCAGACGGATTCGACCACGCTGGTGTCGCGCACGGCTTGGCGGAGGTCGGCCGGATACCGGCCCAACACATCGCGCATCACGTATTCCGACAGCCCCGCGCCGGTGAGCAGTAGTTGTTCCAGGGTGCCTTCCGGCTCATGCGGTTGCTCGCTCAGCGCCGCGGTCGCGACCATGAGACCCGCAGCCCATCCATCGGTGATGGCGTACAGGCGTCTGCTGACGGCCGCGGGCAGGTCAAGCCCTCGCTGAACGCAGAGGGTGGCCGTTTCGGCGGCGGTGAAGGCCAGGTCATGCCTACGGAGCGCGCTGACCGAGGGGTGGCTCAGAGGTTGCGGGGAGCCGTCCGGTGGGGCGTGCCTGCCCAGCAGCACGAGGTGCAGGCGGTCCTGGCCGGCGGCAAGCTGCCGAACCTCGGTCAGGAAGCCGGTGCCGACGACCGTCTCGGTGCCGTCCAGCACCACGATCACCGAGCCGCCGACGTGTTCGGGGATACCCTCACGCAGCGCCTGGACCAGTTCGGCCGTGTTGAGGGGCGACGACGGCCACCACGAAGGTGACCGCAGCGGTGCCTGCCACCATCGGGCGCTGACGCATGCGGCGAGGTCCACATACACCGAGCGGCGCACCGCGCCGACCGCCTCGATCCAGTCCACGACAAGGTCGGTCTTGCCCGCGCCGGCCGGAGCGTAGATTGTCGTGATCGAATGCCCGCCCGGCGCGGCCAATGCCGCGTGCAGCCGGGTCCGCCGCAGATGCCGTGACGTGTTCGCCACAGCGACCCGACCACCGACGGCGGTCGCAGAAATGGACACATAACCGGCCATCATGACCCTCTGGGTGACGTCGAATCCGTGCCCTACGGAATTCGCCACCGGGGTCCGAGGTGACACCCGACGATATCGCAAACCCGGTCGGCCGTTCCAGCCCAGCCGGCGAAGCGGCCACGCAGGACCGGTCACGCAGGCCGGGTGACGGTGCGGCACGACCGCGACAGCTTCAGGCGTTGCAGCTCGCGCGGCGGTGCCCTGCGCGGGGCCCGATGCGAAGACCCGGCCGGCGGAAAGGCTTGTGTCGGGGTGCTGTCGCGGTGCGTCAGGTAGTGGTGAGGTCGGGCAGGCTGCCCAGGTCGGTGACCAGGTGAAGGGCGACGTCGCTGAGCCGCCGGTTGGTCCGCCGGGCGTGGGTCCGGATCAGCTCGAACGCGGCGTCGACGGAGATGTGGTG
>NZ_JBFAJA010000158.1:0-17169 GCF_040654975.1 Dactylosporangium sp. NPDC050588
GGGTCACCGACACGGTGGAGAGCCAGGACATCATCGACACCGCGAGACGAAGCGGCTGCTGGCCGCCGGCGCGGACCGCACCGGCGGGCACACGGTCAGCAGGTCCGGGTTCTTCGCCCGCCCGCTGCCCGGCGCGGCGGTCGACGCGCTGCTCCGGCAGCTGACGGAGGACCGCCGGCCGGGACAGTCGCGGACCCTCGACCTGATGCCGATGGGCGGTGCCTACAACCGCGTCGCGCCGCACGCCACAGCGTTCGTCCACCGCGGCGAACGGTTCCTGCTGCACCACGTCGCCACCGCCGACCCGGGCGACGCATCCGAGGCGCGGCGGTGGCTGGACGGCTCCTACCGGCTGCCCGCGCCGTGGCGGTCCGGTGGCGTGTACCAGAACTTCCCCGACCCGGACCTGCCCGACGCCGCCGAGGCGTACTTCGGCGCCAACCTGCCCAGGCTGCGGGCCGTCAAGGCGGCGTACGACCCGGACGGGTGCTTCGGGACCCTCTAGATCACGGTGCCGCGTGCTCACCGTGGATCGCGGGCCTGACAGGATGATCGTCCACGACGAGGGGGCGACATGGTGGAAGTGCTCGACGATCCGGTGGGGCAGTCGCTGCGCGGCGCGCACGCGCACCTCGCCCGGCGGGTGGGCAACGCCGCGACGTACCAGGAGGGCGTCTCGACGTTCGTGGCGGTGCCCGTGCGGCCGACGGCGGCCGACTGGGACGACCTGGCGCGGCTGCTGGGCAGCGGCGGGTTCGCCGACCTGTTCAGCGCCGACGTCACGCCGCCGGCGTCGTGGGAGCCGGTGTTCGAGCTGGACGGGTTCCAGATGGTCCTCGACCGGGTGGAGCCGGAGGCTCCCGCCGATGGGGTGATGGAGCTCGGCCCGGGCGACGTCGAGGACATGCTGGCACTCACCGAGCGGGCGCGCCCCGGGCCGTTCTGGGCACGGACCGCCGAGCTCGGTGCGTTTCACGGCGTGCGCGAGGACGGCGCGCTGGTCGCCATGGCCGGCGAGCGGCTCCGGCCGCCGGGATGGACCGAGATCAGCGCCGTGTGCACCGCCCCGGGCGCCCGCGGCCGTGGCCTCGCCGCGCGCGTGACAAGGGCGGTCATCGACCGGATCACCGGCCGTGGCGAGCGCCCGTTCCTGCACGTCGCATCGAGCAACACCGGCGCGATCCGGGTGTACGAACGGCTCGGCTTCGTGGTCCGCCGGCCCGTCCGGTTCCACGGCTACCGCGTGCCCTGACCGTGCACCGCCGTGTACCCCCCCGTGGCGGCGGGACGGGCATCCGCCGGCGCGGCATCGCCCGGTCGCGATGTTCCAGACATCCACCGCCGTCGCGGTGGTCCGCCCGCGCCGGTCGGCCGCGCCGGCGAGCCGTGGGGGCGGGGCGCCCGAGCAATGGGGCGGGGCGCCCGAGCCGGGCGGGCGCCGGGTGGTGGCCCGTCGCCCGATGACCGTCCGCAACTGTTGTGCCACGCTCGGCTCACCAGCGGACGGGAGGCGGCGATGTCGGGTTCACCGGGAAGCATCAGGAACGGCACGGACAGCCTCAGCATCTGGCGGGTGCCCAACTTCTTCTTCCAGCCCCGCGGCATGTACCTCGGCGGGCTCGACGAGGCGATCGGCGGGCTGAACCGGCTGCGCTCGCTGCTGGGCCTCGCGACGCTCATCGTCGTCGCGATCGTCTACCAGGGGCTTCGGCCGGGTCGTGAGCGCGCTGTACCAGCCGGGGCAGGCCAGGCCCGAGGCCTCCAACGCCGTCGTCAACGGCCGCGTCTACACGTTCGCCGCCGCCGGGGACCGGCTCGGCGAGATCGCGCTGTCCACGATCCTGACCGCCGTGGCGGGCATCGGGGTGTCCGTGGTGGTGAGCCTGGCCCTGGTCGCGGTCGCGCGGCGGGGCGCCCGGCTCGCCACCGCCCGTCAGCTGCTGTGGCCGATCGGCAGGCGGCCCGCTGGCGTGAGCAGACGGTCCGCTGGCGTGAGCAGGCGGCTCGCTGACCTGAGCGGACGGGTCGTTGTCGTGAGCGGGGGGCGGCGCGGAGCGGGCCGGTTGGAGGTCGCCGGACCGGGGCTGCGGTGAGGACGTGGCGGCGCGGCGGGTGCGCAGGAGGGCCCAGCCGACGAGCGCGGCGGCGGCCGTCGTCAGCGTCAGGCCGGCGACGGTGACCGCCCCGTCGAACTGGGCGGTCTGCGCGGCGGTCCAGTGCGGGGCGGTGATGGTGCCGGTGAAGAGGGCGGCGAGGATGGTGCCGGTGACGGCGACGCCCGCGCCGGAGGTCACCTCGGTGGCGGTGTCGGTGAGGGCCGCGCCGATCGTGGTGCGCTCCTGCGGCAGGCCACGCAGCACGTTCACGGCGGCGACGACGCCGACGACGCGCAGGCCGGCGGCGACCAGCACCAGCGCGGCGGCGACGAACACGTAGCCGGCACCGTGCAGGAGGGTGAAGACGGCGAGCCCGGCCACGACCGAGATGGCGCTGATCCAGGCGGCCCGCTCGAGGCCGGCCCGCCGCACGAACGGGTCGACGAAGAGCCCGCCCGCGATGAGGACGGCGACCTGCGGCAGCATGCCGAGGGCGGCGTGCGCGGGCGTCCAGCCCCGGCCGAGCTGGAGGTCGAGGGTCACCATGTAGCCGAGGCCGGCGGTCGCCAGCCCCGCGGCGGCCTTGTACGCCAGGCCGCTGGACACCAGCGGGTGGGCGACGAGGCGCAGGTCGAGCAGCGGGTGCCGGACGGTCCGCTCCCGCACGACGAACAGGGTCGCCGCGGCGACGGCCCCGGCGGTCGCCGCCCATCCGGCGCGCGGGCCGTCCTCGACGAACAGGGTCGGCGCGAGCAGCGTCAGCACGATCGTGGCCGTGCCGAGCAGCGCGCCCGGCACGTCCACCGGGTCGCGGTGCAGCCCGGCCGGCGTGTCCCGGGCGATGCCCGCTCGTACACCGGCGATGGCGAGCACCGCGATGGGCGCGTTGACCAGCAGGAGCGTCTGCCAGGGCAGGGCGGCGAGCACGAAGCCGCCCAGGGAGGGGCCGACCGCGAGGCCGGCCAGGCCGACGGTCGAGATGAGCGTCATCGCGCGCACGCGCAGGCGGTCGTCGTCGAACAGCCGGAAGGCGAGGGCGGCGGAGCCGGGGGTCGTCATCGCCGCGGCGACGCCCATGACCGCCCGGACGGCGATGAGCTGCCCGGCGGTCGTGACCAGCGCCGTCGCCAGGCTCGCGGCGCCGAGCAGGGTCAGGCCGGCGAGCATGACGCGCCGGCGGCCGAACCGGTCGGCGACGGCGCCGAAGGCCAGCATCAGCCCGCCGAACGCGACCGAGTACGCGCCGGTGACCCACTGCAGCGCGACGGTGGAGGCGTGCAGGTCGCGGCCGATGGTGGGCAGCGCGACGGTGAGGATCGAGTTGTCGAGCATCTCGAACAGGAACACGGCGGCGAGCCCGGTCAGCGCGGGCCACGCCTGGCGGAGCGAGGTGGGGGCCATGGGTAGAGCGTAACCCAAACTTGGGGTGCACCCTAGAAATGTTGTGCGGTACACTTCAGGGATGGCTGGCACCGGACTCCGTGACCTGAAGAAGGCGCGCACGCGCCGGCTCATCGCCGAGACCGCCGCCCGGCTCTTCGCGGAGCGGGGCTACGAGCGGGTGACGGTGAGCGAGGTCGCCCGCGCGGCGGAGGTGGCGGAGCAGACGCTCTACAACTACTTCCCGACCAAGGAGCACCTGGTCACCGACCGCGAGCAGCAGATACGGGACCAGCTGGGCGACCTGATCCGGGCCCGGCCGGCGGGGACCAGCCCGGCCGCCGCCGTCCGCGGCTTCGTCCTGGAGACGGTGGCGGCGATCCGCGACATGCCGGCCGAGCTCGCCCGCGGCAACCTCGGGTATCTGGCGGCGATCAGCCCGGCCGTCCACCGGCTCGCCCTGGAGATGAGCGACCGGCAGGCCACCGCGCTCGCCGCCGCCATCGCCGAGACCTCCGGCGTCGCGCCGGAGGTCGCCCGCCTGCAGGGGATCGCCCTCGCCGGCGTCTTCCAGATCCTCATCAGCGAGTCCGGGCGCCGCACCCGCGACGGCGAGTCGCCCGCTGACATCGCTGACGCGCTGTATCCGCAGGTGGACGGCCTCCTGGCCGAGCTGGACCGCTGGCTGCGGTAGCCGGGATCTGCGCGCTGTCAGTGCGCTGTCAGCGGGGCTCGCGATGGTCCTTGTGCACGCCAGAACGGCGGGCACACGGACCAGAGAGAAGCGAGCCCACCATGCAGACGTTCGACACCCCCGCCCCCATCTCCGCCGTCCTCGACATCCCCGCCGGCCGCGTGCGCTTCATCGCCGGCGACCGCGCCGACACGACCGTCGAGGTGCTGCCGGCCGACGCCGCCAAGGGCCGCGACGTCAAGATCGCCGAGCGGACGACCGTCGAGTACGCCGACGGCGTCCTGCGGATCGAGGCCGACGCCGGGCACCAGATCCTCGGGGCGTCCGGCTCCGTCGACGTGACCGTCCAGCTGCCGGCCGGGTCCCGGCTCGAGGTGAAGGCGGCCAGCGCCGACCTGCGGGCCGCCGGCAGGTTCGGCGACGTCGCCTACGACGGCGCGCACGGCGCGGTCGACCTCGACGAGGTCGGCAGCGTCCGGCTCACCACGCTCGCCGGCGACGTCAGCGTCGGCCGCCTCAACGGCCCCGCGCAGATCAGCACCGCCAAGGGCGACATCCGCATCACCGAGGCCGTCCGCGGCGAGGTCGTGCTGCGCACCCAGGCCGGCGACGTGACGGTCGGCGCCGCGCCGGGCGTGTCCGCCGCCCTGGACGCCGGCACCAGCCACGGCCGCATCCACAACGCGCTGAAGAACACCGGCACCGCCGACCTGACCATCCGCGCCACCACCGCCACCGGCGACATCGCCGCCCACAGCCTGTAGAAGCGCCCACGGCCTGTAGAAGGAGCCACCACCATGACGAACCTGGCCATCGCGGTGCACGGACTGCGCAAGTCCTACGGCGACAAGCTCGTGCTCGACGGCGTCGACCTCGAGGTCCCCGCCGGCACGATCTTCTCCCTGCTCGGACCGAACGGCGCCGGCAAGACCACCGCCGTCAAGATCCTCTCTACGCTCGTCTCGCCCGGCCCGGGCTCCGGCGGCATCCGGGTCGGCGGACACGACCTCGCCGCCGACCCGCAGGCCGTGCGCGCCGCGATCGGCGTCACCGGCCAGTTCTCCGCCGTCGACGGGCTGATCACCGGCGAGGAGAACATGCTGGTCATGGCGGACCTGCACCACCTGTCCAAGCGCGACGGCCGGCGGACCGCCGCGCAGCTGCTGGAGCGGTTCGCGCTCACCGACGCGGCGCAGATGCCCGCCTCCACCTACTCCGGCGGCATGAAGCGCCGCCTCGACCTCGCCATGACCCTGGTCGGCCACCCGCGGGTCATCTTCCTCGACGAGCCCACCACCGGCCTCGACCCGCGCAGCCGGCACAACATGTGGCAGATCATCCGGGAACTCGTCGACGACGGCGCCACCGTCTTTCTCACCACCCAGTACCTGGAGGAGGCCGACCAGCTCGCCGACCGGATCGCGGTGCTGCACGGCGGGAAGATCGTCGCCGAGGGCACCGCCGGCGAGCTGAAGCGGCTCGTCCCCGGCGGGCACGTCCGGCTCCGCTTCACCGACCCGGTCGCCTACCAGGCGGCGGGCCTGGCGCTGCGCGACGCCGCCCGCGACGACGAGTCCCTCGCGCTGCAGATCGCGAGCGACGGCAGCCAGCGGGACCTCCGGTCCGTCCTCGACCGGCTCGACGCCGCCGACGTCGAGGCCGACGAGCTGACCGTCCACACACCCGACCTCGACGACGTGTTCTTCGCCCTGACCGGCGACGCCCGCACCAGTGCCCACACCGACGCCCGCACCGGCGCCCGCACCACTGACAAGGAGACTGTGTGATGAACGCCCTCGCCGTCCGGGACTCCGGCACGATGCTGCGCCGCAACCTGCTGCACGCGCGCCGCTACCCGTCGCTGACCCTGAACCTGCTGCTCACCCCGATCATGCTGCTGTTGCTGTTCGTGTACATCTTCGGCGACGTCATGGGCGCCGGCATCGGCGGCGGCCGCTCGGAGTACATCGCCTACCTGCTGCCCGGCCTGCTGCTGATGACCATCGGCAGCACCGTCATCGGCACCGCGGTCTCCGTCTCCAACGACATGACCGAGGGCATCATCGCCCGCTTCCGCACGATGGCGATCCACCGCGGCGCCGTCCTCATCGGCCACGTCATCAGCAGCGTCCTGCAGTCGGTGGCGAGCGTGGTGCTCGTCGGTGCCGTCGGCGTCGCGATCGGCTTCCGGTCCACGGACGCCTCGGTCCTGGAGTGGCTGGCCGCGTTCGGGCTGCTGGTGCTCTTCGCCCTGGCGGTCACCTGGATCGCGGTCGGGATGGGCCTGATCAGCCCGAGCGCCGAGGCGGCCAGCAACAACGCGCTGCCGCTGATCCTGCTGCCGCTGCTGTCCAGCGCGTTCGTGCCGATCCACGCCATGCCCGGCTGGTTCCAGCCGATCGCGAAGTTCCAGCCGTTCACGCCGGCCATCGAGACCCTCCGCGGCCTGCTGCTCGGCACCGGCATCGGCTACAACGGGTGGCTGGCGGTCGGCTGGTGCGCCGGGCTCGCGGTGCTCGGCTACTTCTGGTCGACCTCGAAGTTCAACGGCGACGCGCAGTAAGCGATGCGGTACGCGATCGAGGCCGGCGGTCTGGTCAAACGGTTCGGGGACGCGGTGGCGCTGGACGGGGTGGACCTGCGGGTCACCGCCGGACAGGTCACCGCCGTCCTCGGCCCCGCCGGGGCAGGCAAGACGACCCTCCTGGCAGTGCTGGCGGCGTCGGTACGACCTGACGCCGGCTGGACGAAGACGGCCACGCCGGTCCTGCTGCTCGACGAACCCGCCGACGACCCGGACCGGGCCGGCACGGTGCTGTTCACGACGCGGGACCCCGCGCAGGCTGAGCGGTGCGCCGACCGGATCGTGGTCCTGGACCGGGGCCGCGTGCTCGCGGAATGCCGGCCGGGGGAGCTGCGGCGGCGCATCGGCGGCCAGATCCTGCACGTCCACCCGTCGGTGCCCGCCGACACGGACGCGATCACCCGGATCCTCACCGAGCTGACCGGCGCCGTCCCGGCCTGCGGCGCCGGCGGCCTGCTCACCGTGCCGGCCACGGACCCGATGCTGCTGTCGGCGCTGGTGCGCCGGCTGGACGCGGCCGGCGTCACCGCCGACGAGCTGGGCCTGCGCCGGCCCACGCTCGACGAGGTCCTCGCCGCGCTCACCGGGCCGCCGGGATGACCTCCCGCAACCGCCGGTCGGTCGGTGGCTCGGCCAGTGGTTCAGCCGGTGGTTCAGCCGGTGGTTCGGCCGGTGGTTCAGCCGGTGGTTCGGCCGGTGGTTCAGGCGGTGGCTCGGCCGGTGGTTCAGCCGGTGGTTCAGCCGGTGGTTCAGGCGGTGGTTCGGCCGGTGGCGAGGGCGACGACCCGGGCGATCGCGTCGGGTCGCGGCGTGCCGGAGCCGCGCCGGAACGCCTCGGCGTAGCCCTCGTCGCCGAGCCGGGTGGTCAACCGGTCGGCGAGGGCGCGCAGCTCGGGCTCGCCGTGGTCGAACTCGCCGCGGATCACCTCGCTCATGCCGAGCGCCGCGGCCGCCTCCTCGGGCCGGTCCCGCAGCGCGAGGAGCCCGGCGAGCAGCTCGGCCGCCCACGCCAGGCCCGCGCTGTAGCCCTGCGCGACGAGCGACGCGACCGCCTCCGGCAGCAGCGCCGCGGCCCGCGTCACGTCCCCCTCGGCGAGACGGTTCTCCAGCCGGGTGCTGACGATGAGATCGCGGGCCAGCGGCTCGGGGATGGCGCCGCGCCGCACCAGCGCCTCCAGCTCGTCGAGGGTCCGGTCGGCCTGCGCGAGATCGCCGGCGAGGCGGTGCACGTTGGCGAGCCCGACCAGGATGTTGACCTCCATCCGGCGGTGGCCGCGCTCGCGGGCCCGGCGCTGCGCCGCCCTGATGTCGCGCAGCGCGCCGTCGATGTCCCCGCTGCGCCGGCGCTCCCGGGCCAGCCGCGCCCGGCTCAGGTACAGGTAGTCCTCGACGCCGAGCTCGGAGCTGAGCACGACGGCCCGCTCGAACGCGGCGATCGCCGGGCCGTGCTCGCGCCGCAGCGAGTGGTCGCGGCCCAGCGGCAGCAGGCTCAGCACGAGCCCCCACCGGTCGCCGACCGCCTCGAACCCTTCGAGGGCGGCCCGCCGGGACGCGGCGCCGGAGCGCAGGTCGCCCTCCTCGGTGAGCAGGAAGTCCTTCGCCCAGTGCGCGCTCGCCCGGATCCACGGGTCGGCCGAGTCCAGCGCCTCGAGCAGGTCGGACTCCTCGGTCGTGTGCGCCAGCTGCGTCATGCGCATCAGCGGCCGCGCGGGGTGGAACTCGCGGGCGCCGGCCGAGTCGACGTCCATGCTGGCCCGCACCACCCCGAACGCCGTCCGCGCCTGCTGCGGCAGCGCGCCGCCGTAGCGCAGGTACGTCTCGAACTGGGCCGTCATGCCGCTCATGCCCCAGTACCAGAACATCGCGCCGACGAACCGCTCGGCCGTCGCCGTGTCGCCGGCGTCCACGGCCAGCCGCAACGCGTGCGCGAGGTTGTCGTGCTCGGCGTCGAAGACCGTGATCGCCGCGAGCTGGTCCCGGGTGCGCAGCAGCGGGTCGTGCTCCTCGGCGAGGTCCCGGTAGTAGCGGCAGAACCGCTCGCCGATGTCGTCGCCCTCCTGGCGGGTCAGCGCGTACGCGCGGACCGTCTCCAGCATCCGGTACCGGTCGCCGGACCGCCCGGCGATCGACTTCTCCACCAGCGCGTCGAGCACGTAGAAGATGTCGCGGGCGGGCAGCGTACCGTCGGCGCAGACCGCTTCCAGGGCCGCCGTGGTCGCGCCGCCGGGGAAGGTCGCCAGCCGGCGGGCGAGGACCCGCTCCGGCTCCTCGAGCAGGTCCCAGCTCCATTCGACGACGGCGAGGAGGGTGCGCTGGCGGGGGAGCGCGGACCGGCTGCCGGAGCTGAGCAGGCGGAACCGGTCGTCGAGCCGCCGGGCGATCTGGTCCACGCTCATCGACCGCAGCTTCGCGGCGGCGAGCTCCAGCGCGAGCGGCATCCCGTCCAGCCGCCAGCAGATCTCCACCACGTGGTCGACCGTCGACTCGTGGAGCGCGAACCCGGGCCGCACCGTGGCCGCGCGGTCCACGAAGAGCCGCACCGCCGCCGCCCGGGCGGCCTCCGCGGGCTCCACCGAGTCGCGGGGCACGTCGAGGGGACCGAGGTGGCACAGCGCCTCACCGGTGATGGCGAGGGGCTCCCGGCTGGTGGCGAGGATCCGCAGCCGCGGCAGCCGGGTCAGGAGCTCGTCGGCGAGCTCGGCGGCGGCGTCGACGAGGTGCTCGCAGTTGTCCAGCAACATCACGGCGTCGCCGACGTCGAGCAGCTCCACGACCCGGTCCAGGGTCGTGTGGCCGCCCTCGTAGAGCCGGCCGTCGGAGGCGTTGAGGGCGGCGACGACGGCGTCGGCGAGGTGGTCTGGGTCGCTGACCGCGGCGAGGGACACGAACCACACCCGCTGGCGGGCGGCCCTCGCCGCCTCCAGCACCAGCCGCGTCTTGCCGGCGCCGCCGGGACCGACGACGGTGACGAGCCGGTTGGCGTCCAGGAGCGCGGCGAGCTGCGCCAGCTCCGCGTCGCGGCCGACGAAGCTGGTGAGCTGCGCCGGCAGCCGGTTCGGCGCGACCGTCTCGGCCCGCTTGGCGGGCTGCTCCATCTCGCCGCGCAGCAGCGCCAGGTGCAACTCCTTCAGCGCGGCACCCGGGTCGACGCCGAGCTCGTCGCCGAGCCGGCCGCGGATCTCCTCGTACACGGCGAGGGCGTCGCTCTGGCGGCCGGTCGCGGCCAGGGCCTGCATCCGCAGCCCGGCGAGGCGCTCGCTCAGCGGGTGCTCGGCGGCCAGGGCGCCCAGCCGCGGCAGCACCTCGGCGGGCCGGCCCAGCTCCAGCTCCGCCTCGAACAGGTCCGTGGCGACGTCCCGCCGGCGCTCGTGCAGCCCGGCGGCGACGGTCCGCGCGAACGGCGCGTCCTGCAGGTCCGTCAGCGCCGCGCCCCGCCACAGGCCGAGCGCCGCGTCGAAGGTGACGGCCGCCTGCGCGGGCGCTTCCCGCCGGCCCTGCGCGGCGAGGTCCTCGAACCGGTGCGCGTCGACGTCCTCCCGCCGCACCGTCAGCCGGTATCCGCCGGCGACGAGCTCCACGCCGCCGGCGTCGCCCAGCGCGCGCCGCAGCCGGGACACGAGCCCCTGCAGCGCGGCCGCCGCCCCGGCCGGCGCGTCCTCGCCCCACAGGTCGTCGATCAGCAGCTCCGCCGACACCGGCCGGCCCGCCTCGAGCGCCAGCCGCGCGAGCAGCATCCGCAGCCGCACCCCGGCGATCTCCACCGGTGTCCCGGTCTGCGTATGGACCTCAAGTGGGCCAAGGACGGCAATTCGCACGGCGCAAAGCTAACCAGACCCCGCTGCATCGATGCCGTGAGGTGCGCACAGCACGCTCCGCAGCGCGGCGGGCACGGGGCGTTTGCCGGAGCCGTCGGGGGCGACGGTGACATACACGATCTTCGCGGCGCAGGTCTCGGCGCCGTCGCGGCGGACGGTGAAGTGGATGTCGAAGCTGGTGGTGCCGATCCGGCCGGGGCGGACGGTGAGCTCGACGGCCTCGCCCCAGCGGACGTCGGAGCGCCAGTCGATCTCGGAGCGGACGAGCTGGAAGTCGAGGCCCTCGCGGGTCAGCGTCTCCCCGTCCAGCCCGTGGTGGGCCAGGTAGCCGGTCATGGCCTCGTCGAACCAGGTCAGGTACCAGGCGTTGAAGACGACGCCCTGCTGGTCGACCTCGAAGTAGCGCGCCTTCCACGGCATGACGAACGCGTCCATGACGGACGATCCTGCCGCATGCCCGCTCCCGGCGGGGTCACCGCGGACCCGCGCGCCGCCGGCGGAGTGCCGCCCGTCACGACGGGGCGGTCGGCGAGGTGGCGATGTGTTACAAAAGGCGTCCAACGGGGGGAGGGCACGGCATGCGCCGTCAGTTCGTGGTGCTCGCAGCGGTGGTGATCGGCCTGGCGGGCTGCGGCTCGGGCGGGGGCTCGAAGGCGTCGCAGGGCGCGTCGTCCTCGCCGTCGCCGCAGCCGCCGCCGAAGGTCGCGGGCAAGCTGCTCGTCACGACGACCGGCGGGCTGAAGCTGCTCACCCAGGAGGCCGACGGGCACCTGTCGATCGCGCCCTTCGACGTGCCGCGCTCCTCCGACTTCGAATACGAGGTCACCGCCGACCACAAGACGTTCGTCTACCGCAGCGGCAAGGTCGTGACGGCCCGCGCCATCGCCGACGGCAGCGAGCGCAAGGTCGCCGGGGACGCGTCGACCAACAAGCTGTGCCTGCGCACCTCGCCGGACAGCAAGCGGGTCTCGTACCTGCGCGGCGAGGAGCTCGTCGTCGCCGACTTCGCCGGCAAGGTGACCGTCGTCGACAAGGTCAAGTCGGCGAAGTACACGCTGGGCGCGACGACGGTGACGGCCACGACCGAGCTGGACTGCGGCGAGTGGCTGGACGACACGCACCTGAAGTTCGACCGGCGCAAGAGCATCCCCGACAGCATCTCGGTCGACATCACCGCCACGGCACCCGTCATCAAGGCCGACACCACGACGGTCGCGGTGCTCGGCGGCAAGACCCCGAAGCTGGTGGACTCGCCGAGCATGTGGCACCCCACCGCCGAGTGCGGCAAGCGGGTCGCGGCCACGGCCGGCTCCACCAAGGACGCGCTGCACCTGCGGGAGCGCACCGGCGACGCCGAGCTGAGCAAGGCCGGCACCTTCACCGGCTCCGACATCGCGCTGGCCGGCACCACCGGCGGCACCCACAGCGTGCTCTTCGCCCCCGGCAGCTGCCGTCCAGTGCTGTACACCATGGAGAAGCGCACGTTCCAGTCCATCGACCCCGCGACCCGGGCGATCGGCGCCGAGCCGATCGTCACCCTGCCCGACGGTGGCATCGACGTCCGCCTGTACGACGACCCGCAGACCTGGCAGCCGGTGAAGGACGCCGAGGTGCTCGCCGCGGTCGTCGACAAGCAGATCGTCATCGTGGATCTCGCCGCCCGCACCGCGAAGCTGGTCCCGGCGGACGGCCTGGACGCCTCCGCCCGGGTCATGGCCTGGCTGCCCTGACCGCGGCGGGGTTTTTCCGCTCCCGACCGGCGACGAACCGGCCGTCGCGATCGTTGGCCGTTACGGGTGGGCGTTCATGGGGTACCCCGTGCGACATCCGGACGAGGCGGGAGCGAGCTCATGACCGACGCGGTGCATCTGCAGATGTCGCTGGATCTGCCGCGGGAGTCGGCACGGGTGGGGCAGACCCGCCGCATGCTGGACGGTGCCCTGGCCGGGGCGGGCGTCGAGCAGGCCTGCCGCGACGACATCCGGCTGGCGCTGACCGAGGCGTGCACCAACGTCATCGAGCACGCCGGGCTCGCCACGACGTACCACGTCGATGTGAGCGTGGACGGCGACCGCTGCGTGATCGAGGTGACGGACGACGGCGGCGGCTTCGACCCGGCCGGCGTGCGGCCCGGCGACCTGTGGTCGGACTCAGGGCGGGGGCTGCAGCTGGTCGCGGCCGTGGTGGACGGGCTCGATGTCGTGTCGGTCGACGGGACCGGGACGCTGCTGCGCTTCACCAAGCAGCTCACCTGGCGGTGACCGCCCAGCTGGGGACCGTAGGATGCCTGGCGTGACGACGTCGGCGCGGGCGGCGGTGGCGAGCCTGCCGAAGACGCCCGGTGTGTACCGGTTCCGCGACGAGAACGGCAAGGTCCTGTACATCGGGCGCGCCACCGACCTGCGGCAGCGGGTCGGCTCGTACTGGTCGGATTTGCGCGGCCGGCGGCACCTCAAGCGGATGGTGACGCAGATCGTGCGGGTCGAGGCGGTCGCGTGCGACTCGGTGCACGAGGCGGCCTGGCTGGAGCGCAACCTGCTGGAGCGGTCGAAGCCGCGGTGGAACCGGATCCGCGGCGGCCTGGAGGTGCCGATCTACCTGCGCCTCGACCGCCGCGGCGGCGTGCCGCGGCTCGTCGTCGACTACGGACCCTTCACACCCGATGTGCAGGACGTGTTCGGCCCGTACCTGGGCGGGACGAAGGCGCGGCTGGCGCTCAACGGGCTGGGCCGGGTGCTGCCGCTCGGGTACACCGGCGATCGGCTCACCGGCTCGGAGCGCGACATGGCCCGGATCCGCGGCGTCGACGCCGCCGACCGCGACACGCTCGTCGCCACCACGGCCGGGGTGCTGCGGCGGGAACGGGCCGCGATCGACGCGGTGCGGGAGCTGCTCACGCGGCAGCGGGACCGGGCGTCGGAGGGTCTCGCGTTCGAGGTGGCGCAGCGCGTACAGGAGGAGCTCGAGGCGATCGACTGGCTCGTCGCGGAGCAGAAGGTGACGGTCGACGGCGCCGCCGACTGTGAGGTGTACGGCTGGGCCGACGACCTCCTGGTCCGCTTCCACGTCAAGGGCGGCCGGCTGTGCACCTGGACGCAGCGCGACTGCCGGGAGACCAACGCGCAGCGGTTCCTGGAGCGGACGCCGGAGGCATGGGCACCGTTCGCGGCCCGCAGCGCCGAGCTGGCGAGCCGGCTGGCCGTCGCGCACGCCCGCTGATGGACCGGCCGCGCTTCCAGGATCCGCAGGTCAGCCTGTACGAGCTGGCGGCGGACGACATCCTGGTGGTGTGCCCGCGCTGCGGCGGCCGCGCCGTGAACGCCGCGCGGCCCACCGGGAGCCGGTGGGTGGCGTCCTGGCCGCGCCGGCTGACGTGCGCCGCCTGCGGCTACGCCGCCGCGTGGGAGCCGGCAGGGGCGACCTCCGTGTGGGGCGGCCCGGCCGACCCGTTCTTCGGCGGGCCGCTGTGGTTGCGCACCGAGTGCTGCGGCGGGCGGGTCCTGTGGGCGTTCAACCGCCGGCACCTGGACATCCTCGGCGGCTTCGTCGGCGCGAAGCTGCGCGAGCGCGGCCCCGGCCCGGGCGGGTTGACGCTGGTCGCGCGGCTGCCGGCGTGGATGACGGCGGCGAAGCACCGCGCGGAGATCCTGCGCGCCGTCGACCGGCTCCGGGCGATGCTGGAGAACTGATGTCGCACTGGGTGTGCGCCGTCTGTGAGCGCGACGTGACCCGGGGCTTTCGAGCGCGCAACATGTTGGTAACAGGCACTCCGCAGACTCGACCCGCACCGGAAACGTCCGGGCAATCAAGCCTGCGGCGCCCCTGATCCATCCCTGAGCCGCCCCGGAGGAGCAACGCTGTGTCGTATGTGACCCCACCTGAACTCGCCAAGAAGATGATCGACGCCGGTGAGGCGAAGGTCTTCATGTCCACCCGGGACACGCTGATCCGGGCGTACATGGCGGGTGCGATCCTCTGCCTCGCCGCCGCGTTCGCGGTCACGGTCACCGTGCAGACCGGCCAGCCGATCGTCGGGGCCCTGCTCTTCCCGGTCGGGTTCTGCCTGCTGTACCTGCTGGGCTTCGACCTGCTCACCGGCGTGTTCACGCTGGTGCCCCTCGCGCTGATCGACAAGCGGCCCGGGGTGCGCTTACGCGGTGTGCTGCGCAACTGGGGGCTGGTCTTCGTCGGCAACTTCGCCGGCGCGCTGACCGTCGCCGTGATGATGGCGGTGATCTTCACCTACGCGTTCACGGTCGAGCCGAACGCCGTCGGCCAGGCGCTCGGCAAGATCGGTGAGAGCCGGACGGTCGGCTACGCCGACCACGGTGCCGCGGGCATGCTCACCCTGTTCATCCGCGGCGTCCTGTGCAACTGGATGGTCTCGACCGGCGTCGTCGCCGCGATGATCTCCAGCAGCGTGTCCGGCAAGGTCATCGGCATGTGGATGCCGATCCTGGTCTTCTTCTACATGGGCTTCGAGCACTCCATCGTCAACATGTTCCTCTTCCCGTCCGGGCTGATGCTCGGCGGCGACTTCTCGATCGCGGACTACTTCATCTGGAACGAGATCCCGACCGTCATCGGCAACCTCGTCGGCGGCATCACGTTCGTGGGCCTCACCGTCTACTCGACGCACGCCCGCACCGGCGCCTCCCGCCGCGTGCCCGTCGCCGAGCAGGCGGCCGAGGAGGAGCCGGCCCTCGTCAAGTAGCTACGGGTACCCGCCGAACGAGTGGCCGCCACCACCCATGCTGCTCGGCCAGGTGGTGACGTGCACACCCGACCGGTAGCGCTCCGGGGGCGGCTCGTAGGGCGGCCACGGGTCGTCGCGCCCGTTGCGCTCGGCGACGGTCCGGAAGTGCTCGTGCTCGTACCGGAACCGCCGCTCGGCCAGGGCGGCGCGCAGCTCCGTGCCGTCGGGGTCCTCCCGGTCGTACCGGTCGAACTGCTCGGTGAGGAAGAGGAACGGGAGCAGGGCACGCTCGTCGTCCTCGGGCAGGTAGCCCGCGTCGACGGCGGCCGCGACCGCCTCAGGCTCCAGCTTGACCGCGTGGGCCAGGACCGCCCGGCGCATCCACAGGCGGCGGAGGTCCTGCAGCGAGTCGCCGGTCCCCGCGCCGAGGTCGCGCAGGGACCGGCGGACCGCCGCGGCGACGTCCTCGGGCGGGTCGGTGTCCAGGAACGCCAGCACCAGGCCGACGACGGTGTCCTCCCTGATCTCCGGCTTGTCGAGAGCGCACGCCAGCTGCAGGACCCGCCCGTCGGGGTCGTGCTCGCGGTACGCGTCGAACTGGCGGGTGAGCAGCAACAGGCCGGACGTCCAGGCAGGCCGGTAGCCGGCGTCGCGGGCCGCGGCGGCCGCCTCGGGGTTGCCGAGGACCGCCTGGTCGCACACCACCGCGACGGCCTTCGGCGACGTGAACCCGCGCAGCGCGCGGCGGCACAGGTCGAGGGCGTCCTCGGGCAGGTCGGTGCCGGCGTACTCGACGAGGCGCCCGGCGAGCGCCCCCTGGTCGAACGCGGGCAGCAGGTCCGGCCGCTGCTTCAGCACCGCGAGCAGCGCCAGGTCGACGTCGCCGGGGTCGGCGGGCGGGCGGGGCAGCTCGGGGTTGGCCAGGACGATGCGCAGCAGCGCCCCCTGCTCGCCGAGCCACATGTCCTGCCGCGCGTCCCGCCCGGCCGGCGCGGTGCCGATGAACCGGTGGCCCGGCCGCGCGTACGGCCGGACCGCGACCTCCAGCGCGTCCAGCAGCCCGGGCTGGTCCGTGCCCGCCAGCAGGTCCGCCAGCCGTTGCCGCAGCCCCTCGTCCGGGAACCCGACGGCGGCCTCGACGATGCGCTGGACATACGGGTCGCCCAGGTACACGCCGCTCGGCGGGTCCGCGGCGGTCTGCGGCAGGCACGCGGTCAGCCGGACCTGCGGCCGGTAGGTCGAGGTGGGGTCCGGCTCGAGCAGGAACTCCAGCACCGGGGCGACCCGCGCCGGCTGCTCGTGGTTGCCGAAGCGGAACGACGCCGCGCTGAGCAGGAACCACGCCCCGCGCCACACCTTCTCGCGGTCGTCCCCGCCGGCCGCCCACCACCGCTCGACCCGCTCCCGGGCCCGGCGGTCGCCCTCGTACACCGCGGCGGACAATGCGTGCTGGACCCGGTCCTGCCTGCTCGATCGACGGAACACCATCGTCCCATCATGCTATCCCCGCCGCCGCCACGCGCCGCAACCGTGCTTTACCGGGGCGCCATTCATCGGCATGCTTGGATGATGGACGACGCCGTCAAATTGGGGGCACTGCGCAGGCGGCTGGCCGAGGAACTGATGGAAGCCCATCGGGAGGCCGGGGAACCTTCGTACAGTGTGATCGCGGGACAGGTCGGGATCTCGAAGTCGACCGTGTTCCGGGTGTTGAACGGGATCGGTGAGCGGTCGCCGAAATGGCACCACGTCGACGACATGCTCGAGGTCTTCGGGCGCAGCGACCGGGAGGTCGAGCGGCTGCGCGCGCTGTGGGTCGAGATCCGCGCGCTGGAGAAGGCCGCCGGACCGTAGTGACGGGCTGGAAAGCGGCCGCGCCGCCGCAGCCCGGGACAGATCGGAAG
>NZ_JBFAJA010000159.1:0-16294 GCF_040654975.1 Dactylosporangium sp. NPDC050588
GAAGAAGTCCAGGTCGGCGAGGTTCGCGGGGGCGTAGTTCGCGGCGACCTGGTTGGAGCCCTGAAACATCATCCCGGCCTGCTTGTTCTCCAGGGCCTTGGCCGCGTCCTGCCAGGTCCGGCCGTTGGCGCCGTTCTGCAGGTGCGGCATCAGCTCCCGCCACTTGTCGAACACGGCGGTGACGCCCGGGTCGGTCCACGGCACCTCGTGCTTCATGAGCTTGATGTGGTAGTCGTAGCCGTTGACCCGCAGGTTGATGATGTCGAACGTGCCCAGCGCCGGCCAGCCGTCCTTCTCCGCGAACGCGAGCGGGATCAGCCCGTCGGTCTTCATCTTCTTGCACAGGTTGATGAAGTCGTCCCAGGTCGCGGGCACCTGGTAGCCCTTCGCGGCGAAGACGCTCTTGTTGTAGAAGACGACCCACGGGTAGTTGTACAGCGGCACGAGGTAGTGCTTGCCGTCAATGCCCTTGGAGAGGCTGCGGGCGGCGTCGTTGAACGTGCCGCCGATCTTCTCCCACACGTCGTCGATCGGCGTGAGCAGGCCCTGCGCGGCGAAGAACTGCAGCCGGTATCCGGCGAACCAGGTGGCCAGGGAATCCGGCGTGCCCTGCAGGTAGCTGCTGATGTTGTTCTGGAACGTGTTGTGGTCGGTGGTGTTGACCGTGATCGGCACCTTCGTCGCGGCGGTCGCCGCGGACGTCAGCGCGGCGAACGCCTGCTTGGTGGCGTCGTCGGAATAGTTGGACCCGAACGTGATCGGGTCCGTGGCGGAGCCGGTGGCGGCGGGTGCGTCCGCGTCGTCGCCACAGGCGGACAGCAGCGCGGAGGCGCCGAAGAACGCGGGCGCCGCGGCGAGGCCCCGCAGGGCGGCACGGCGGGACAGCCGGAAGTCGGTCATGGGACTTCTCCAGGGGTGAGGGGGTGTTGGAACTTGCAACGGGCATTCAACAAGTTCCAACTCGGAGACTCAAAAGTCACCACAGCAAATCGACAACATGTCATCGTTGTCAAGCGGTCGGAGAAGATCGACTGCAACGAATTTCGCGTGGCAAAGCCGATTCTTGACACCATCATGATCAAGATGTTCAATGTCCGCAGAGTCGCGCATGTATCAACGTAAGTCAACGTCGCCGTGGTTGACAACGTTGACATTTGCGGCGACGCCCAGCTCGCCCCCGTCCGAGGTTCCGCCAACCCCTTCCGGAGGACGACCCCATGCGACATCACAAGTCCCTGCTCCGCGGCACGCTCGTGCTCGCGGTGCTGACCGCCGGCATCGCGTTCGCGACGAAGCCCGCGGCGGCCGCCACCAGTTGGACGGTCACCGGGCCGTCCGCCGGCTCCCCGACGTCGGCCCAGGTCACGCTCAACGACAACGGGACCCTGAGCTTCTCCGTGGCCAACCAGGGCCGCACGATCCTGTCCCCGTCGGCGATCGGCATCGTGACCGGCGCCGCCGACCTGACGAAGGGCCTGACCTTCACGACCCGCACCAACCGGACCGTCACCGAGGCCTACTCGATGACCACCGGCAAGCAGCGCAACCGGTCGACGACCTACTCCGAGTCGACGCTGTCGTTCACCGGCGCCGGCGGCAACCGGCTCGACGTGGTGGTCCGCGCCTCGGACTCCGGTGCCGCCTACCGCTACGTGCTGCCCGGCTCCGGGTCGGTGACCATCCAGCGGGAGGCCACGTCCTGGTCGGTGCCGACCAACACCAACAGCTGGCTGCTCCCGTCGCACCGCGAGGACCAGGGCTACCCGGTGCAGACGACGGCCGGCGCCGCGGCCACCGGGACCTTCCGCAACCCCGCGCTGTTCGATGTCGCCGGCACGTTCGCGCTCGTCGCCGAGGCCGACCTCGACGGCCGGTACGCCGCGATGAGCCTGCAGCACCAGAACGGCTCCGGCACGTTCACCGCCATCCTCGACAGCGGCTCGATCACCGCCAACCGGCCGTTGTCCACGCCGTGGCGCACCGCCGCCGTCGGGTCGCTGAACTCCGTGACCACCTCGACCATCGTCGACGACCTGTCCGCGCCGTCGCGGGTCAGCAACACCTCCTGGGTCAAGCCCGACACCGTCACATGGTCCTGGCTGACCGAGCACTCCAGCCCGTCGGACCAGAACCGGCAGCGGCAGTACATCGACTTCGCCGCCCGCAACGGCTGGGGCTACGTCCTCATCGACGAGGGCTGGCAGTCCAGCTGGGCGCCGAGCGTCACGCAGTACGCCAGGGACCGCGGCGTGCAGGTCATCCTGTGGTTCAACTCCAACCAGCTGTGGACCGCCGCGCAGCGCGAGCAGTGGCTGCCGCAGATCAAGAGCTGGGGCGTCGCCGGTGTCAAGGTCGACTTCTCCTACGAGTTCACCCAGCCGACCCTGCAGTGGTACGACGCGATCCTCGCCCGCACCGCCGAACTCCAGCTGATGATCAACTTCCACGGGTCGGCGACCCCGCGCGGCATGCAGCGCACCTGGCCGCACGTCATGACCGCCGAGGCCGTGCACGGCGCCGAGCAGTACCTGCGGGCCGAGAAGAACACGATCCTGCCCTTCACTCGCAACGCGATCAGCAGCATGGACTACACCCCGGTGATCTTCAGCCCGTACAACCGCGACACCACCCGGGCGCACGAACTCGCCACGTCGATCGTCTTCGAGTCCGGCTGGCAGCACCTCGGCGACAACCCGGAGAGCTACGAGTCGCAGCCCGAGGCGATGCGGATCCTCAACCAGCTGCCGACCGCCTGGGACGAGACTCGCCTGCTCGGCGGCAGCCCCGGCCG
Source organism: Dactylosporangium sp. NPDC050588 (assembly GCF_040654975.1). NCBI lineage: Bacteria > Bacillati > Actinomycetota > Actinomycetes > Micromonosporales > Micromonosporaceae > Dactylosporangium > Dactylosporangium sp. NPDC050588. The sequence goes on from NZ_JBFAJA010000159.1 coordinate 2,792, forward strand.
GGAGGCGTACTTCGCCCGGCGCAACGGCGGCACGTGGTACCTCGGCGGCATCTCCGCCATCGCCGCCAAGACGTACCAGACGCCGCTGTCGTTCCTCGGCGCCGGCCAGTGGTTCCTGGAGACCGTGCGGGACAACGGCGGCAACCTGCTGCGCGAGACCCGGACCGTCACCAGCGCCGACACCCTGTCGGTGCCGCTGCTGGAGCGGGGCGGGTTCGCGTCGGTCGTCTGCCCGTACACCGCCGGCATGACCACCTGCGGGACCCCGTTCAGCGGCTCCGTCATCCGCGGCGTGCAGTCCGGACGCTGCGTCGACGTGCCCAACAACACCACCACCAGCGGCACCCCCGTCGCGCTGTGGGACTGCAACGGCGGCGCCAACCAGCGGTGGGTGGCGACGGGTTCGCGGCAGCTGCAGGTGTACGGGACCAAGTGCCTGGACGTGGTGGGCGCGTCGACCGCCGACGGGGCGGCCGTGCAGATCTGGGACTGCAACGGCGGCACCAACCAGCAGTGGACGCTCAACAGCAACGGCACCATCGTCGGCACCGGCTCCGGCAAGTGCCTCGACGCGTACGACAACGGCACCACCAACGGCACCAAGCTGATCATCTGGCCGTGCAGCGGCGGCACCAACCAGCAGTGGACGAGGAGCTGACCTCCCCGTCACCTCCCCGGCCGGGCCACCACCGGCCCGGCCGGGATCGACGCGGGCCCGTCTGCCGGCCGGCTCAGCCGGTGTACGGCGGGCCGGCGGTCATGCGGACCGTGTAGCCGGTCGCGGCCCGGTGGAGCGTGATGTGGCTGCACGACTGGTGGGCGATCCACAGCCCGAGCCCGGCCGACGTGGTGCTGCTCGTCGGCAGCAGGCCGGCGAACGGGTTCTTGGGGCCGGGCCCGCCGTCCTCCACCGAGACGACCATGCGGCCCCGGCCCGCCCAGATCCGCATCCGGACCGGCGGCAGGCCGTGCACGTACGCATTGGTGACGACCTCGCTGACCGACAGCACCAGCTCATCGACCGGCCGGCCGGTCAGGCCGTCGCCGGCCGAGGCGGCGGCGGTGCGGACCGCGGCGCGCGCCTCCAGGGGCCGCGGGTCGAGCAGGTCCGCGACCGGCGGCGCGTGCTCGATCGGGTCGGTGACGGCCGGCCGGTCCTGCAGCAGGAACACCTCCGGGGAGACGTACTGCGGGCTCGGCACGTGCCGGTCGTGCGGCAGCGCGGTGCGGGGATGGGTGCGGGCGACGTCGGCGAGTACGGCCGGCGGGGTGGTGCGCTCGTCGTAGGCGCACATGCTCCACAGCGGGAACTCGTCGTAGGCGTGGTTGATCGCCGACTCGTACCGCGCCCACGCGTCCCAGGTGGCGCCGAACTGCGCCGCGGACAGCTCGCCCACGATGCGGATCTGACCGGCGCCGGCGCCGGCGTGCTCGGCGAGGAGGTTGCGGTAGGAGCGGATCGCCCCGACCGGCCGGGCGTAGACGTCGCCGCCCTCCAGGAACGTCACCGGGCACCCGGCCGGCAGCGCGGCGCGGACCAGGTCGGCGTTGCGCTCGCCGAAGGCGACCATGGTCGGCTCACCGGCCGCGACGCCCCCGAGGAGGAACGGCAGCACGACCGCCAGGAGGTGCTCGTCGGAGTCGTAGCGGATCGCCTCGTGGAAGTAGCCGGTGTGCCCGGCCGCAGCGCCGGTCCTCACTGGACCCGCTCCACCCGGACGCGGCCCGCGCCGACCATCGCGGCGAGCTCGGTGACGATGCCCAGCGACGTGCGCAGGACCACGTCGGCGCCGGCGCGCTCCGCATACCGGTGCAGCTGCAGCAGCGCGCGGTGGTCGACGAACCGCAGGCCGGCGGCGTCGAAGACGATGGTCCCGCCGGTCGGCTCGGGCCGGACGTGGGCCAGGGCGGCCGGGAACAGCTCCTCGGCGGCCACGTCGAGCTCGCCGGCGAGGATCGCGGCCGGCCCGCCGGGCGGTCCCGCCCGCAGCGTGAAGTACACGCCGCCGGCGTTGCTCGCCGGGTGGAGGCAGGCGACCTCGGCGACCGCCCGGTCGCCGAGCGTGCCGCGGTCGAACCCGCACACGGCGCGCATCGGGGCGGTCGCGATGAAACGGTCGACGAGCGTCTCGTAGGCGGCGAACGACGACAGCCGATCGGGGGTGTCGACGAGCGGCGTGCACTCGGCGACGACCCGCAGCCCGGCGTAGCCGTCGGCCACCGCGGTGGCCGTCGCGGCCGTGTAGGTGCCGACCTGCGCCGACGGGTCCAGCCGCTGCCCGGCCAGGTACGCCTCTTCCAGCGGCACGAACCGGACCGCGCCGGGGTGCGCCCGGGCCGCCTCGTCCAGCCAGCCGCCCAGCCCACCCGGGCCGCCGGCCCTCGCATACCAGATCCGCTCACCGGCGGCGAGACCCTCGGCGAGGAACGTCCTGGCGGACGCTTCGAACTGCCGCTGGTCCTCATACGACCAGCAGGAGTGCTTCGCCGTCGCCGCCGCCGTCACCTGGTGCGCCGCCCGAGTCTCATTCCCGAAGCATAGCCGCTGATCAGTGACGCGCTCGCGGGCGATGAGCGACCGGCACCTTCGGCCGAGGCGCCGCAGGTGATCGGCGGTGCCGTCGTCGTCCCACCGGGTGACCTGCCCGGCGGTGTCGGCCGGGTCGTCGAAGCCGGCCACGTATCCGGTGCCGGAGAACCCCGGCACGGCGTCGGCGACGGTGACACCCTGCAGGGTGCCGCTTTCCGCCTCGTAGGTGATCGACGCGGTGGCCGCCGAGGCGGGCGGGCCGGCGACGGCGAGGGTGGGCAGCACGAGGGCCGCGGCGAGCACGATCGAGATATGAGGCCGCACAGAACGCTCCCGAGATCCGACACCACCGAGCAGAATCGATCGGGGTCGAACCGCATGGGTGAGTTTTCCGGACGGTCAAGGTGGGCGGAAGGATGGTCCGAATCGCCGCACGGATCGCATGAAAGTCGCAGTTATCGATACATTGCCGCGACAGCTGGTGGCTGCGGCCTTGATGTCGACGCGACTCGTCGCGTTCAACCGGTCCTCATCTCGCCGGCGCACTGTACGCGCATGTGGCTGCGGGAGTGGCGGCGTTGGCTGGGGGTCGCCCTCACCGTGGCCGCGGCGGCGGTGGCGTTCGTGCTGCTGCGCGGGTCCCTGCCCGCTCCGGGCACCGTGCTGCGGTCGCTGCTGGCGGCCCAGTGGTGGTGGCTCGCGGCGGCACTGCTGGTCCAGGCCGGTTCGGTGCTCATGTACGCGGTGCAGCAGCGCCACCTCCTGGCCGCCTACGGCGGCGCGATGTCGACCGGCCGGGCGGTGGGCGTGTCGCTGGCCCGCACCGCACTGTCCACGGCGATGCCGGCCGGGGGCCCGGTGTCGACCGCGTTCGCCGTCCGCCAGTTCCGCGCGCACGGCCTGACGAGCGCGGCCGCCCTCGCCACCACGGTCCTGGCCAGCATCCAGGCGAGCGCGGCGATCGTCCTCGTCTACCTCGCCTGGTGCGCGGTGGCCGTGTCCACCAGCGTGACCGGCCTCCTGGCGGTGTCGGCCGCCGGGGCGCTGCTCGGCGCGGCCGCGGTCGTGCTCCGCCGCCGGCTCCACGGCATCCGGCCACGCACTGTGCCGGAGCACCCCGGCGCCTCGCCGGCCGGGGGCAGGCGGGCCCTGATCCACACGCTGGTCCGGCTCGGCGTGGACACGACCCGGGCCTGCTGGTCGCTGCCGGCCAGGTGCTGGCTCACCGCCGGCGGCGCGGCCGCCGCGCGCAGGGTGTGCGACCTGGCGTGCTTCGTCGCGGTCGCCCAGGCGTTCCGCCTCGACACCGGCACGATGGCGCTCGTCGGCGCCTACCTGACCGGGCAGCTCGTCCGGCAGATCCCGCTCGTCGCCGGCGGCGCCGGCCTGGTCGAGGCGAGCCTGCTCGCGTCGCTGGTCGCCGCGGGCGCCGGCGACTCCGCGGCCGCGGCGGCCGCCGTCCTGACCTACCGGCTGCTGTCCTGCTGGCTCATCGCGCTCGTCGGGCTGCCGGTCGTGGTGGGCCTCAGCGCGACCGGGCAGCCCGCCGCCCTGCTCCAGCGCCCCCGCGGCCTGCGCTCCCGCCTGTCCGCGCCGCTGGCGGTGGGCGACGGCAGCGCCTAGCGGCTCGGCGGCGGGCGGCGGCAGCGCCCAACGGCTCGGCGTGCCGTGGGCGGCAGCAGTCCCTGGCGGCTCGGCGGGCGGCGGGCGGCGGGCGGCGGTAGTGCCTAGCGGCTCGGCGGCGGGCCGCTCGGGCGCGGGCCGCCGGGGCCGCCCGAGCCGCCCGGGCCGCCGCCGGGAGGGGCGCCGCCCCCGGTCGGGGTCGTCGTGGTGTCGACCTTCGCCGTCAGGGAGACCGCGTAGCCGCCGGTGACGTCGCCGGTGACGGTGCCGAGCTGGAGCGCGCCGCCGTCGTTGCCGAAGACGTTGTCGTTCTGCAGGGTCACCTGGGACAGGTTCTGCACCGAGGCGGAGTATCCGGTGGCGGCGTACACCTTGTCGCAGACGTCCTTCGGCAGGGCGACCTGGGAGGTGGCGATGGCCTTGGACGCGTCGGCGATGCTCGCCTGGTCCGGGTACACCTCGAAGTGGATGTGCGGCCAGCGGCCCGAGTAGCAGGCGGGAAAGACGCTGGTGAACTTCACCTTGCCCTGCGCGTCGGCGATCTGCACGCCGCGCAGGTAGTTCTGGTCGGTGACGCCCTCGGAGTACAGCGAGTACCGGCCCTCCCGGTCGCAGTGCCAGACGTATACCGCCACGCCGGCGAACGGCGTGCCCGCGCCCTTGGCGAGGTCGACGATGCTGAGCTCCAGCGTCATCGGCACGCCCGCCGCGGTGCCGCTCGCGGTGCCGAAGGACGAGCGGATATCGCTGCGCACGACGCCGCTCGTGGTGAGCACGTTCGGCCCGTTGGAGCCGTCGCCCGGGTACGGGCCGGCGGTCTCATCGGGGATCTCACCGGTGGCGGACGTCGCACCCGACGAGCTCGCGCCGGCGCTGGGCGTACCGCTCCCGCTGCCGCCGCCGGAGTCGCAGGCGGCCGTCAGCCCGATCGCCGCGGCGCCGAGGCCGAAGACCCGCAGCAGCTGCCGGCGCCGCACCATCGTGCCGAGGTCGAAGCCCAGCCCCTGGTCGTACAGGTCCTCCTCGGGCCGGGTGAACGCGCGTCCTTCGTATGACGGTGCCTGTTCCACGATCGAAACCTCCCTGACGGTCGTCTGCCCCCACAACCTGACCGCCGAAGCTGGCAGCCGCCTGACAACCAGCTGCGACCGGCCTGTCTACCGTATTGGGCGATTTGCGACTTTCGTGTGGTACAGCGAAATGCCGTCGCTCCAGGGCGAAGGTGGCAGCGGACGGAAAGCCGGCCCGAGTATGCATCAGTTCCGTCAATATTTGACAGAGATGCTTGTGGATTTGATCGAAACGCCTTCCATCCACTGCAATGACTGCGCGCGCGTGGCGAAGCCTGCTAAACCTGAGTGGCTGCGGGCCGATTAGCGCAGGGCCGACGGCCGGACGCAGGCAGCACGAATGACTGTGGAGACCGGGCCCGCGGGGGCGCACCGTCGGCGCGCCCGTCGCCGACCGGCGCCGGCTCGACGCCACCGACCGCGACAGCCTGCTGTCCCTCGCCGAGCACATCAGCCTCGCGCTCACCGACGCCCGCGCGGCGCAGGACATGGAGGCCGCCCGCCATGACCCGCTGACCGGGCTCCCCGGCCGTGCGCTCTTCCACGAGCAGCTGCGGCAGTGCCTGGCCGAGCGCCCCGAGCCCGGCTCGGTCGCGCTGCTCTTCGTGGACCTGGACCGGTTCAAGGCGGTGAACGACGGCATGGGCCACGCCGCCGGCGACGTCCTGCTGGCGGAGCTGTCCCGGCGGCTGCAGGACGCGGTCCGCCGCACCGACCTCGTCGGCCGTCTGGGCGGCGACGAGTTCGCCGTCGTGCTGTGCCCGGCCGGCGAGCGGGACGCGCACGAGGCGGCGCAGCGCCTCATCGAGGAGCTGTCCCGGCCGGTCGCGGTGCCCGGCGGCCTCGCCGAGGTCGGTGCGAGCATCGGGATCGCGCTGAACACCTCCACCGACGAGCAGGAGCTGATCACCCGCGCCGACATGGCGATGTACGAGGCGAAGCGGGCCGGACGGGGGCGGTCGGTGCTGGCGAAGTCCGCCGACGCGGAGGCCCTGCGGGTGCTGCAGGGCCCCGCCCTGGTGCCGTGACCCGCGCCGTGCCCGCGCCTACCGGGACTGCGCCAGCAGGTGGTCGAGGACCGACGCGGAGAACGTGGCGGACAGCGCCGGCACGTGGCCGCCGTCCTGGATCGTCCACAACGTCACCAGGCTGCCCTGCCGGCAGCCGGTCTGATACGTCGTCACCGTGGTCTCCGCGCCGGGGAGCGTGGTGTCGAGGTCCAGCGGCGCCGTCGCGGCCGCGGGCTGGTCCGTGCAGCCGTCGTGCTCCCGCCACCGCTCGACCGAGGCCGCGGCGGACGGGTATGCCTGGCCGCCGTTCGTGCCCCCGTCGAAGCGGATGGTGTCGTCGGCGGTGCCGTGGATCTGCAGGACGCCGACCGGCCGGGACGGCGCGCACCCGGCGGCGTCCCGGTCCACGGCCCCGGCGAGCGAGACGATCGCCGTGACACTGTCCGCGTGCTCACACGCCATGCGGTAGGCCATGAACCCGCCGTTGGAGTGCCCGACGAGATAGACGCGGCTCGCGTCGACGGGGTGCGCGGCCTTCACGGCGTCGATCAGCCGTTGCAGGTACCCGGAGTCGTCGACGCCGGAGCGCTCGAAGTCGCAGCACGCGCTCGTCGCGTTCCAGAACCGCTGGCCCCGGGCATTCCTGGTCCCGTCCGGCACCGCGAGGAGAAACCCGCGCCGGTCGGCCTCGGCGGTGAACCCGAAGTACCGCTCCGCCTCGGCCCCGTCGGACCGGTACCCGTGCAGCAGCACCACCAGCGGCAGCTTCGCCCCCGTGGCGTACGAGGTGGGCAGGTGCAGCTGGAACGGCCGGCCGTCGAGGGCGACGGTCAGCGTCGCCCCCGGCCCGTCCGCCGGTCGCTCGACCGGCGGCGCCGCGGAACACGCCGCCAGCCACCACACCAATGCGACGATCAGCACCCCGAATCTCGTCATTCCGTCGATCCTGCCCGGCCGGACGAGGTCAGGGGAAGCCCTTATCGGGTCAGCAGCTCGCCGGTCGTGCATTGCGTGTTGCCGATCCGCATGTGCCCGACCCAGCACGAGTCGTACGAGATGTACTTCGCCCGGCTGCCGTACCTGGTGCCCGGCACCGTGATCGAGCCGACGTCACCCCGGCGATCACCGGGCTGTGCGCGTGGCTGTCCGGGGAGCGGCCGCGCTGATTCGCCTGCGGCCGGGCGGTCCGCGGGGCACAGTGGAGCCGTGGTCGCAGGGGTCGAGCAGGTGCTGCCGCTCGACTTCTGTGTCACGTTGGTCCGCGGCGCGGGGCCGGACGAGGTCATCGACCTTCTCGGCGGGGCGGACCCCGTCCCGATCGTGTCCGCGCAGACGGCGCTGCTGGCCGAGGACGCCGTGCGGGAGTGGGTCGACGAGGACGGGGCCTCGCACCCCACCGACCTCAAGTACGTCGTCGTGACGCGGCTCGGCGACTGGACGCTGGTCATCGAACCCAACGGGTACCTGTGCACGGACCGCGACGTGGTCCGGGCGCTGTCCGCGGCCGGCGAGCTGGTGTCGTTCTACTACAACGAGAACACCACGCCGAGCTTCACGTGGGCGGCCGGCGGCAGCGAGCTGGTGTGCTTCAACCCGGGGTACCCGGACGACCCGTACGGCACCGAGCCCGGGCGGCTCGACGGGCTGCTCGCCGAGCTGGGCTTCACGTTCGACGGCCACGGCGAGGACCTCGACGACGACAACGGCTTCGACGCCGGACGATGCGAGCGAGCGGCGGCGGGTCAGACGCGGTGGCGGCCGGCGGTGGCGGGGCGGGCGGCCGGCTCGGCCGGGATGCTGGCGACGCCGCGGGGGCGGGCGCCGGTGCGGAGCAGGGCGGTGAGGTGCTCGGCGGGGGCGGGCAGGCCGAGGTGGTAGCCCTGCGCGAACCGGACGCCGAGCTGCCGCAGCGCCTCCAGCTGCTCGTCGGCCTCGACGCCCTCGGCGGTGACGTCGATGCCGACGCTGCGGCCCAGGTCGCCGAGGAGCTTGACGACGGCGAAGTCGCTGCGGTTGTCCAGCATGCCCGCGACGAACGACCGGTCGATCTTCACACCGGTGACGGGCAGGGCGGAGAGGTTGCGCAGGGTCGCGGAGCCGGCGCCCATGTCGTCCAGGACGATGCCGACGCCGGTGTCGCGCAGGTCCCGCAGCCGGCCGGCGGCGTCCTGCAGCTGGGCGAAGTCCGCGGACTCGGGCAGCTCGACCCGCAGCCGGCTGGGCGCGGAGCCGCTGCGGCGCAACGAGTCCAGCACGAGCGAGGTGAGCTCGGCGCCGCCGAGCGTGTCGATGGTGAGGTTGACGTTGACGCACCGCGGCGCCCGGTCGCCGAGCACCGCGTCCCACCGCGCGACGTCGGCGCAGGCGCGGTCGAGCACCCAGCGGTCCAGCTGCGGCAGCTGCCGCAGCCGGCGCAGTTCCGGCAGGAACCGGTCCGGCGTCAGCAGCCCCCGGAGCGGGTGCTGCCAGCGCACGAGCGCCTCCACCGACCAGACGCGCCCGTCGTCGATGCCGATGATCGGCTGGTAGAACAGCCGCAGCTCGCCCCGGTCCATCGCGGCGAGCACGTCGTCGTCGCGGCCGTCGGTGAGCGCCCCGACGCCGTGGACCGCCTGGACGCGGTCGGCGCCGGCCTGCTTCGCGCGGTACATTGCGGCGTCGGCCTCCCGCAGCAGCGTCGCCCCGTCGGCACCTGGCCCGGCCACCGCGACCCCGACGCTGGCCGTGCTGTGCGCGCCCGCGGGCAGCGCCGGATCGGTCGCGGCGACGGCCTGGCGGAACCGTTCGCCGAGCGCGAGCGCCGCATGGTCCTGGCGCGTGCCGGTGACGCGGGTCAGCACCGCGAACTCGTCGCCGCCGAGCCGTGCGACGACGCTGCCGGGGTCGGCGGCGGCGGTGAGCCGGTGCGCGACGGAGACGATCAGCCGGTCGCCGACCGTGTGCCCGAGCGTGTCGTTCACGTGCTTCATGCGGTCGAGGTCGAGGTACACGACGGCGAGACCGGTCTGGTCGCCGTCGCGGCAGGCGGCGGTCAGCCGGTGCAGGAACCGCGCCCGGTTCGCCAGGCCGCTCAGCGGGTCGCGGATCGCCTGGACCGCCATGAGCGCGGCGAGCGTCTCGTACAGCCGTGCCGCGGACACCCGCGCGAGCCGGCCGCCGGGGCGGCGGACCAGCACGTCGTCGTAGCGGCGCACCTGGTCCCGGCGGCTCACCTGCTCGCACACGTCGGCGACGAGCGCGGTCTCCTCGACGATCATCGGGGCGGGGTCGGCGGTCCGCCCGGCCGGGGTCCTCGCCCACAGCGCCCGCCCGTACCCGAACGGGCCCGACATCAGCTGGGCGAAGCGGCTGCGGCTGATGAGCCCGATGCCGCCGTCGAGGTACATGACCGCGACGCTGTGCAGCGACGGGTCCGCGCGGAACATCAGGTCGAGGTCCTCGCATCGCATGGTGGACTCGACGACGCCGACCGGCCGCGCGAGTGGCCCGACCGTGTCGGACGGCATGGCGGCATCCCCGTGATCCACGGCGTCAATCATCGGCGAGCAAACCCGTGGCACCAAGGGCTGTACTCGCCGGTAATCGGCCTATCACCTGCTATTCAACCGGCGCTGCGGCCCGCATGCGGACGGCCACCGACGGTGCTCGGAAGCGGGCCCGGAAACAACGAAAGGCAAGGAGATAACCCCTTGCCACTCTTAACGTATACCGCACCGGGGGTCTTGCGGCAAGACCCGGGTCCTGGCGCAGAATCGTCGGCCGGAGCAAGGGGGGATTCGGAATGCCCGAGCAGTACGTGCTGGGTCTGGACGAGGTCGACGAGACGAGCATCGATGCGGTCGGTGGTAAGGGCGCGCATCTGGGTGCGCTGACGAGGATCGACGGCGTGCGTGTGCCGTCCGGCTTCTGCGTCACCACGGCCGCCTTCCAGCGGGTGATGGCGGCGGTACCGGCGCCGGACCCGGCGGCGCCGAACGCGCGGATCCGTCGCACGATCGAGGACGCCGCGATCCCGGACGACGTGGCGGCCGCGATCGCCACCGCCCTGGGACGGTTCGGCGCGCAGGTGACGTTCGCCGTCCGGTCCAGCGCGACCGCCGAGGACCTGCCGTCGGCGTCGTTCGCCGGCCAGCAGGACACCTACCTCAACGTGCCCGCCGCCGAGGTGCTGCGGCACGTCAGCCGGTGCTGGGCGTCGCTGTTCACCGACCGCGCCGTGCTGTACCGGCGACGCAACGGCATCCCGGACGGCGCGGCGCGCATGGCGGTGGTGGTCCAGCGGATGGTCCTGCCGGAGGCGTCCGGCGTCATGTTCACCGCCGACCCCGTCACCGGCGACCGGCGGTCCGTCTGCGTCGAGGCGGTCAACGGGCTGGGCGAGGCGCTCGTGTCCGGTCTGGTGAATGCCGACTCGTACACGGTGCGCGGCGGGACGATCGTCGCCAGGACGATCGGCGTCAAGCGGCTCGCCGTCGACCCCGCGCCGGCGGGCGGCACGTCGCAACGGGCGATCGACCCCGCCGAGCAGGCCCGGCCCGCGCTCGGCGACGCGCAGGTCGTGCGGCTGGCGGAGCTCGGCCGGCGGATCGAGGCGCACTTCGGCCGCCCGCAGGACATCGAGTGGTGCCTGGCCGGCGACGACCTGCACGTCGTGCAGAGCCGGCCGATCACCACGCTGTTCCCGATCCCGGAGAGCGCCGACGGGGCCAACCACGTGTACCTCTCCGTCGGCCACCAGCAGATGATGACCGACGCGATGAAGCCGCTCGGGCTCTCGTTCTGGCAGATGACGACCCCCGCGCCGATGGCGGAGGCCGGCGGGCGGCTGTTCGTCGACGTGACCGCGCGGGTCGCCGCGCCGGCCGGCCGGGCCGCGCTGCTGGAGATGATCGGCAGGTCCGACCCGCTGACCGGCGACGCGCTGCGGACCGTCCTGGACCGCGACGGGTACATCGCGCCGGCGCCGGACGGGGCGGCCCCGCCCCTGCTGCCGGCCGGCGCCACGCCGGAGGAGCTCCCGACCGACCCGGCCGTCGTCGTCGACCTGATCGCGCAGCACCAGGCCTCGATCGCCGAACTGCGGGAGACCATCCGCCCGCTGTCGGGGACGGCGCTGCTCGACTTCGTCCAGGCCGACCTCCAGGAGCTGCGGCGGCTGCTGTTCGACCGGCGCAGCCACCAGGTGTTCATGTCGGCGATGGAGGCCGCCTGGTGGCTCAACGAGCACCTCGAGACGTGGCTGGGGGAGAAGAACGCCTCCGACCCGCTGACCCAGTCCGTGCCGCACAACGTCACGTCGGAGATGGGCCTGGCGCTGCTGGACGTCGCCGACGTGATCCGCCCGCACCCGGACCTGGTGGCCTACCTGGAGCACGCCGAGTTCTCGTTGGAGGACATGGCGAAGCTGCCCGGCGGTCCCGAGGCGCGCGACGCCATCGAGGCGTGGCTCGACATGTACGGGATGCGCTGCGCCGGCGAGATCGACATCACCCGCCCGCGGTGGAGCGAGGAGCCCGCGACCCTCGTGCCCGTGATCCTCGGCAACGTCAGGAACTTCGCGCCGGGCGCCGCCGCCCGGCGCTTCGAGGAGGGCCGGCGGGACGCCCTCGCGAAGGAGCACGAGCTGCTGGAGCGCCTGCGCGCCCTGCCGGACGGCGCCGCGAAGGCCGGCGAGACCAAGCAGAAGATCGACCGGGTGCGGACGTTCATCGGGTACCGCGAATACCCGAAGTACGGGATGGTCAGCCGATACTTCATCTACAAGCAGGCGCTGCTGGAGGAGGCCGGCCGCCTCGTCCGCTCCGGCGTGCTCCGCGACCGCGACGACATCTACTTCCTCCGCTTCGACGAGCTGCACGACGTCGTGCGCACCGGCCACGCCGACGCGTCGCTGATCGACCGCCGCAGGGAGGAGTTCCGCTCGTACGCGACGCTCACCCCACCCCGCGTGCTCACCTCGGACGGCGAGGCGATCACCGGCGCGTACCGCCGCGACGACGTCCCGGCGGGTGCGCTGGCGGGACTGCCGGTGTCCGCGGGCGTCGTCGAGGGCCGCGCCCGCGTGGTGCTGGACCTCGCGCACGCCGACCTCGAGCCGGGCGACATCCTCGTCACCGCCTACACGGACCCCAGCTGGACCCCGCTGTTCGTGGCGATCGCCGGACTGGTCACCGAGGTCGGCGGCCAGATGACCCACGGCGCCGTCATCGCCCGCGAATACGGCCTCCCGGCGGTCGTCGCCGTCGTCGGCGCCACCACCGCCATCGAGGACGGCCGGCGCATCCGCGTCCACGGCACCGACGGCTACGTCGAGCTCCTGTCCTGAGGCCGGGTGCCCGATTCGTTCAAGCGCCGCTCCCGCCGGCCGCCGTACCGTCGCGGCCATGACGCAGACGACGGCGGCCGGCTGGGCGGCGCTCGCCCGGGTCGTGGACGAGGTGGCGCTGCCGGGGTCCGCCCGGTTCGAGGCGTTGCGGCGGCCCGCCGACCCACGGTTCCACCACGTGCGGCCCCTCGCGGTGGTGCGGTGCGGCACGCCGGCGGCCGTCGCCGCGACGGTCGCGTTCGTCCGTGAGGAGGGACTGCCCGCCGTCCTGCGCGGCGGCGGGCACGACTTCGCGGGCCGCTCCACCACCACCGGCGTGGTCATCGACCTGGCGCCGATGCACGCGGTGGCGGTGGGCGACGGCACGGTCCGCGTCGGCGCCGGGGCGACCCTCGCGGGCGTGTACGACGCGCTCGACGGGACGGGCCAGACGATCCCGGCCGGCTGCGGCCCGGGCGTCGGCATCGCCGGCCTGACCCTCGGCGGCGGGCTCGGCGTCCTCGGCCGCCTGCACGGCCTCACCTGCGACCGGCTGCGCGCCGCGGAGGTGGTCCTCGCCGACGGCCGGGTCGTCACCTGCGACGAGCGCACCCACGCCGACCTGTTCTGGGCGCTGCGCGGCGGGACCGGCCGGTTCGGCGCCGTCACCGCGTTGACGTTCGCCACGGTGCCCGCACCGTCGATGCTCGGCTTCCGGCTGACCTGGCCGCTGCCCGCACCTGGCCAGGCGGCCGCCGCCGTCGTGCGGGCGTGGCAGGGGTGGGCGCCGTCGGCACCCGACGAGCTCGCTGCCAGCCTGCACCTCACCGTGCCCGCGGACCCCGCCCTGCCGCCCGCCGCGTCGGTGGTGGGCACGATGGCGGGCCCGCCGGCCGCGGCCGACGCCGTCCTCGACGAGTGCGTCGCGCTGGTCGGCGCCGCGCCGGCGTCCGACGAGCGGCGGGC
>NZ_JBFAJA010000160.1:0-16170 GCF_040654975.1 Dactylosporangium sp. NPDC050588
CGAGGGCGAGGGCCGGGCCACCGGCGAGGGAGACGGTGCGGCCGCGGTCGTTGGTGCGTGGACGCGTGGGCGGCCACATACACCGTCCACGCGGTCTACCCCCCGGTCGCCCCCGCCGGCAGCCCGTACCCCGGCGGGGCCCCGGCGCAGCGTCGCGGGCGGGCGGCGATCGCCGGCGCGCTGCGGGCCGCGGTGGCGAAGCGCGCCGGCTCCGCCGTCGTGCGCCGGTACTGGCTGGACATGCTCGTCGTCGACCCCGCGCCGGACGGTGCGCTGCGGGCGAGGTTCGCCGCCTTCAACGTCGAGACGCCCGCCGGCGGCCGCCCGGCGATCCACAACAGCACCACCGGCGAGGACCTGCTGGTGCCCGCGCCGGGCGGCTGGCTCGTCGCCACCCGCCGGATCACCCACGACGCCGTCAGCTGACGGTGATCAGACGGGCAGGGCCTTCTTGCCGAGGCCCTTGATCGAGGCCTTGGCCTTCTTGCCGGGGTTGAACAGGGCGAAGCAGCGCTGGTTGCGCTCGCCGGAGTCCCAGTCGGCCTTGGTGAAGCCGTCCCAGGCCATGCCCATGTCGCTGCGGGCGTTCAGCTGGGACTCGGTGAGGCCCATGAACTTCGCGATGGCGGGCCAGCAGCGGTCGGTCGTCCACTTCTCCAGCAGGTCGTGGGACGGCAGCGCGCCGCCGACGCCGGCGCCGACCTGGACGGTGCCGACGAACTCGGCCTCGTGCGGCTGCGCGCAGTCGATCTGGGTGAGCGCCCGGATGTCACCCCACCAGTTGTCCTTGCCCTTGTCGCCGTTGACCTCGATGCAGTGCAGCGCCTTCGGTGCGGCGCCGGTCAGCGAACCCTTCAGGGACGAGCTGGTCAGGGAGCCGGAGCCGTAGACGTCGCTTGTCGCGTAGACGGAGCAGACGTAGGTGTGCAGGCCGCCGCTCCACGGTGTCCGGTTCGGCATCTGGACGTTGATGCCGAGCATGCCGGTGTGCCAGTCGCCGCCGACGTGGTCGCTGACGGCCTTGCCGCAGGCCGCGTACGCCGCCTTGGCGTCCTCGCTGCCGGCTGCGGGTGGCTCCGAGGCCTGCGCGGCGTTGCCCTCGACGGTGCCGGTCATGACCACCTCGAGCGTGTGCGGGCGGTCGCACGCGACCCGGGCGCCGAGCAGCGACGACGGGTTGTAGGACGGCTGCGCGTCCCGGTCCAGGCACGCCCCGGTGGCCGGCAGCTCGAACCGTGGCGCGGCGAGGGGCTGCCAGTCGTCGACCAGGTCGGAGTCGACTCCGGGGACCTTGACGCCGCAACCGGACAATCCGAGCAGCACGGCGGCGAGGGCAGCGGCGATCGCCGTCCGGGCAGGCGTCAACATCTTCTCTCGTTCCCCCGTGGCAGGTGCCACCGTCCGGCAGCGATCATGACTGTCGGTGCCGCGCGACCGGATGTCAATGGCGATCCGGTCACAAACGCCAGGTCAGACGGGAAGCGCCTTCGTGCCGATCCCCTTGATGGACGCGCGGAGCTTCTTGCCCGGGTAGGACAGGGCGACGCAGCGCTGGGTGCGGTCGCCCGAGTCCCACATCGCCTTGTCGAAGCCGTCCCAGAAGACCCCGATGTCGCGCCGTGAGTCCAGCTGGGCGGCGGTGAGGCCCATGAACTTCGCCGCGACGGGCCAGCAGCGGTCGCCCGCCAGCTTCTGCAGCTGGTCGGTGGAGGGGAGCTCGCCGGTGAGGTCCGCGCCGACCTGGACGGTGCCGGCGAACTCGGCCTCGTGCGGCTGCGCACAGTCGATCGGGGTCATCGCATGGACCTGCTCCCACCAGCCGTCGGAGGCCTTGTCGCCGTTGACGTCGAGGCAGTGCAGCGCCTTCGGCGCGGCGCCGGTCAGTGAGCCCTTCGCCGAGCCGGTGGACGACCCGATCCGGCCGAAGAAGTCGCTGAGGACGAGGACCGAGCAGACGTAGGAGCGCAGCCCGCCCTCCCAGGAACCGCGCGCCGGCATCTGCATGGTGACGCCGAACAGGCCGGTGTGCCAGTCGCCGCCGACGTAGGCGTCCGCCGCCGCGCTGCACGTCTTGTACGCCGCCCGGTACGCCTCGCCGCCCGGCCCGCCGCCCGGCTCGGGTGGCACGGCCCGCTGGGCGGCGCTGCCGTCGACGGTGCCGACGAGGACGACCTCGAACGTGTGGTCGCGGTCGCACGGGGTCTCGGCGTCGCGCACCGTCGACGGGTTGAAGGTCGTCGTCGCCGCACTGCCCTCCAGGCACGTCCCGACGGCCGGCAGGTCGAACTTCGGCGCGGCGAGGGCCTTCCAGTCGTCGATCAGGTCGCCGTCCGCGCCGGCGGGCGGCAGGGTGCAGCCGGACGCACCGAGCAGCACGCCGGCCAATACGGCGGCGATCGCCGCCCGGGCACGTGCCGTCATTGGATTCCTTCCGTGGATACTCCGGCCTTCAGGCCGGGGAGGAAACGGGACTCCTGCGGAGCAGGGCAGGGAAGGCCGATCCGCCGCCAAGGCGGATCGGCATATGCCTGTGTGTTACCGCAAGGTTCACCATCCAGGCGGTTATCGTGTGAGCCGTGTCCAGGGCTGTGAAGACGGCATGGACAGGTGCCAGTGGGAGGCCGGCGACTCGTACCAGCGCTGCTTCGCCCTGTTCCGCCCGGGCAAGAAGGCCCGCGCCACGGTCAAGGGGCTCGGCAAGAAGGGATTCCCGGCTTGACGCCGTAGGCGTCGCTGAGCGCGACGACGGAGCAGATGTAGTTGCGCAGCCCGCCCTGCCAGGCCTGGCTGGTCGGCTGCCGCACGTCGATGCCGAGCAGCCCGGTGTGCCACTCGCCGCCGACGTAGCCGGCGACCGCCTTGCCGCAGGCGGTGTAGGACGCCTGGAAGCCTTCGCTGCCCGGCTTCGGGGGTGCTGGTGCCTGCCCGGCGCTGCCGTCCACGGTGCCGATCAGGACGGCCTCGAGCGTGTGGGCCCGGTCGCACTCGATCGGGGTGGCCACGGTGTAGGCGGGTCGAACGGGGTCTTCGTCGTCGTGCCCAGGCACGCCCCGACGGCCGGCAGGTCGAACTTCGGCGCGGCGAGCGGCGGCCAGTCGTCGGTGAGCTCGCCGTCGACGCCGGCGACGGTCAGCCCGCAGCCGGAGGTGCCGAGCAGCAACCCGGCGAGCACGGCGGCGGCAGCCGCCCGGACAGCACGCTTCATCGACTCTCGTTCCCCCGTGGACCTCCACCGGACGGCGGAGATGATGACTGTCTTCGTTCGCCGACCGGGATGTCAACAGCCATGCGGGTCGATGTCACCGCCGAAGAGATCGCCGCGCCCGCGACGGTTTCGCGCCACCCTGGTCCGCCGCGTACGCGACACCGGTGTCCCCGACGCTGTCGCAGGCAACTGTAGGCGTTTCTGGCAAGTGTATTTACAACTGAAGAAGTTTTGTTTACAAATAGGCATGGACGGACGTCCATCTGTGGTAGCCCCATGGTCGGAAGGTGACCCCCATGCCCAGACCACGTGTTCTTGCGTTCCTCGCCGCGGCCGGCATAGCGCTGGCCGCCGCCGGCGCCGCGATCCTGCCGGCGACCGCGTCCAACGCGGCCACAGCCTGCGCCGCCGCGTACAACAACTCCGCCGTCTACACCGGCGGCATGCAGGTCTCGTACAACAGCCACAACTGGACCGCCAAGTGGTGGACGCAGTACGAGGCGCCGAGCACCGGTGGCTCCGGCGTGTGGGCCGACAACGGCTCGTGCGGCGGGTCCGGCGGCGGTGGCGGTGGCGGTGGCGGTGGCGGCACGGCCTGCAACTACCCTGCCTGGGTCGCCGGGCAGTACTACGCGGTCGGCGCGATCGTGCGCTACACCAACGGGCTCTACTACCAGGCCACCCATGAGAACCCCGGCTACGACCCGACGATCAGCACGTGGTTCTGGAGCCCGTACGCGTGCTCCGGCGGTGGCGGTGGCGGTGGTGGCGGCACCACCGGGTTCGTGGTCAGCGAGGCGCAGTTCAACCAGATGTTCCCGAGCCGGAACGGCTTCTACACCTACGCCGGCCTGACGGACGCGATGGCGAAGTACCCCGCCTTCGCCAAAACCGGCAGCGACACCGTCAAGCGCCAGGAGGCGGCCGCGTTCCTGGCCAACGTCGGCCACGAGACCGGCGGCCTCGTCTACATCAACGAGATCAACACGGCCAACTGGCCGCACTACTGCGACTACAGCCAGCCGTACGGCTGCCCGGCCGGCCAGTCCGCGTACCACGGCCGCGGCCCGATCCAGCTGAGCTGGAACTTCAACTACAAGGCGGCGGGCGACGCGCTCGGCGTCGACCTGCTCAACAACCCGGACCTGGTCGCCACCAACTCGTCGATCTCCTGGCAGACCGGCCTCTGGTACTGGATGACCGGCACCGGCAACGCCGGCACGACCTCGCACAACGCCATGGTCAACGGCCAGGGCTTCGGCACCACGATCCGGGCGATCAACAGCATCGAGTGCAACGGCGGCAACCCGGCGCAGGTGCAGAGCCGGGTCAACCTGTACAACCAGTTCACCGCCATCCTCGGCGTCCCCGCCGGCGGCAACCTCACCTGCTGAGACCCGCGCGGGTCCGGTGGGTGGGGTTTCAGGTGGATCCCACCCACCGGACGCGTCTCAGGCGGCGCAGGGCAGAGGGCCGCCGTTCCAGGTGACCATCTCGGCGAAGACCGGGGCGGACGGCAGGTAGGCGCCGGCGGGAGTGCCGGTGCGTTCGGCGTAGGCGCGGTGGAGGTTGGCCACGAGACGCTCCGGCTCGCCCCAGCCGGCGAACTCGCCGAGGTCGGCCTCCAGGGCCGCCTCCAGCGGGGTGCGGCCGGCGGCGAGGCCGCGGTCGGCGAGGTCGTCGAGCCAGCGCAGGTAGGCCGTCGTCGCGTCGAGGGCCGCGGCGCCCGCGACCGGGCCGTGCCCGCCGACGACGACCTCGGGCTCCAGCGCGGCGAGGGCGGCGACGGCGTGCAGGCTGCCGTGGACGGAGCCCATCAGCACGAACGGCGTGTGCCCCGGCATGACCACGTCGCCGGTGAAGAGCACGCGCTGCGCGGGCAGCCACGCGACGACGTCGCCGGTGGTGTGGGCCGGGCCCGGGTGCCACAGGCGCACCTCGGTCCGTCCGACGTGGACGGTGAGCCGGTCGGTGAACGTCAGATCCGGCAGGAGCAGCGGCTGGTCGCCCCAGTCGACGCCGGGCCAGACCTGGCGCAGCGCGGTGCCGCGGGCCGCCATGTCCGCGCGGGCCGTGGCGTGGGCGACGATCGTGGCGGGCGGGGCGAAGACGGCGTTGCCGAGGGTGTGGTCGCCGTGGTGGTGGGTGTCGACGACGACGCCCGGCGGGGCCGGGGTGACCCGCCGCACCGCGTCGCGCAGCGCCAGCGCCCGGGCGTGGGTCGCGGCGGTGTCGACGAGCAGCGCGGCGGTGCCGTCGTGGACGAGCCCGGCGTTGTTGACGCACCAGCCGCCGTCGGGCTGCACGTACGCGTGCACGCCGTCGCCGACATCGATCAGCGTCATGCCGTCACCTCCGCCGTGGTGGCCCGCGGTCCGGCATCGGGCCGCTTCATGCCGGCCCTGTACCGGCGGATACGACCTCGCAGACGTGCGGGTCGCCGGTTGAGACGGTGGAGACCCGCAGCGCGGTGCGGAAGGCCTCCTGTGACGTGGCGGTCCGGAATGCGGCGAGGTCGCGCCACTCGGCGATGTTGACGTAGACGTCGGGGTCGGTGGTGGAGCGCACCAACTGGTAGCGGACCAGGCCCGGCTGGGCACGGAAGAACGCGGCGACGCCGGCGTAGATCCGTTCGAGGTCCTCGGCGGGCCCGGTGAGCCGCAACGTGTTGACGAACACGACGGTGGTCATGGACCGACCCTGGACCGTCCCCCTCCAGTCGCCCTGGAGTCACGCTGCACCGTGCTTGCCCTACTAGACGCGTAGGTCTAACGTAATGGACTATCAAGTCCAACTCGATCAACGGGAGTGATCATGGCAGTCGCCGAGGCCCCACCGGGGGAGACCGGGCGCCGTGGACCGGACTGGGCCGTGCTGTCGCTGCTCTGCCTCGGGCAGGTGATGGTGGTGCTCGACGTGTCGATCGTGAACGTCGCACTGCCCGCCATCCGGGCCGACCTCGGCTTCAGCGACTCCGGCCTGCAGTGGGTCGTCAACGCCTACACGCTGACCTTCGCCGGCTTCCTGCTGCTCGGCGGGCGGGCCGCCGACCTCTTCGGCCGGCGCCGCATGTTCATCACCGGCCTGGTGCTCTTCACCGTCGCGAGCCTTGTCGGCGGCCTCGCCCAGGACGAGCTCACCCTCATCATCGCCCGCGGCGCGCAGGGCCTCGGCGGCGCGATCCTGTCGCCGGCCACGCTGACGCTGCTCACCACCACCTTCGTCGAGGCGCCGAAGCGCGCCAGGGCGATGGCGGCCTGGAGCGCGGTCTCCGGCGGCGGCGCCGCGATCGGCTCGCTGCTCGGCGGCGTGCTCACCGACCTCATCAACTGGCGCTGGATCCTGTTCGTCAACGTCCCGATCGGCATCGCCGCGATCGTCGCGTCGCTGCGGGTGCTGCCCCTGGGCCGCCCCGACCCGGCCGCCGGCCCGCGCCGTCTGGACCTGCTCGGCTCGCTGCTGGTCACCGCCGGTCTCGTCGCCGTCGTGTACGGCACGGTCAACAGCCAGGCCCACGGCTGGGGCGACCCGGTCACCTTCGGCCCGCTCGCCGTCGGCGTCGTGCTGCTCGCCTGGTTCGTCCTGCACGAGGCGAAGGTCGCCGAGGCCCCGGTCGTGCCGCTGCGGCTGTTCGCCTCCCGCGGCATCACCGTGGCCAACCTCGTCATGTTCTGGCTCGGGTGCGCCGTCATCGCCCACTTCTTCTTCCTGTCGCTGTACATGCAGAACGTCCTCGGCTACGACGCCCTCGCCGCCGGGCTGGCGTTCCTGCCCGGCGCGATCGCGATGACGG
Organism: Dactylosporangium sp. NPDC050588; assembly: GCF_040654975.1. NCBI lineage: Bacteria > Bacillati > Actinomycetota > Actinomycetes > Micromonosporales > Micromonosporaceae > Dactylosporangium > Dactylosporangium sp. NPDC050588. The sequence goes on from NZ_JBFAJA010000160.1 coordinate 6,999, forward strand.
CCGGTGCCTACGCCGGCCCGGTGCTGCTCAAGCGGGTCGGCGTCCGGCCGCTGCTGATCGGCGGGCCGCTGCTGTCCGGGATCGGTCTCGCCTGGCTGTCGGTGATCCCGGTCCGCGGCTCGTACGCCGCCGACCTGCTCGTGCCGATGATCCTGGTGACGCTCGGCGCGGGCATCGCGATGACCCCGCTCGCCATCACCGCCACGTCGGGCATCCCGCGGCACGAGGCCGGCCTCGCCTCCGGCGTCATCAACACCACCCGGCAGGTCGGCGGGTCGCTCGGCCTCGCGGTGCTCGCCACGATCGGCGCGACCCGGGCACAGCACCTGCTCGACGCGGGCACGGCACAGGCCGACGCGGTCGTCTCCGGGTACCGCCTGGCGTTTCTGGTCGGTGCGGCGTTCGCGGTGGTCGGCGCGCTCACGTCGATCGCGGCCCCCGGCCCGGCCCCGGCGCCTGCCGCGGCCCCCGAACCGGCGGCCGAACCGACCTCCGGGCCCGCCGCCGCCGAGCCCGCCGCGGCCAAGTCCGCGTCCTGACCCGCCCGGACCTGCCCGGGCCGGGTCCTGCCGACCTGCCCGGGCCGGGTGCCGCCGGCCGCGACAGCCCGCGACCGGCGCGGGGCACGCGAGTGCCCGGTGTCATCGCTCCACAGCCCGGTGCCGGCCGTGCCTCGCCGGCCGGCACCGCCATCCCCTGACGGCCGTCTCTAACGGAAGGTGTCGGCGTGGTCCTCGGCCCACTGGCGGAAGCTGCGCGGTGCCCGGCCCGTCACGTCCTGGACCGTCGGCAGGACCCTGGCGCGGAACGGGCCGGCCGCCGCGCGTGCGGACAGCACCGCGTCGACCACCTCCGCGGGCACCCGCCGGGCCATCGCCGCCCGGGCCTGCTCGAGGCCGAGCTCCTCGAAGCGCAGCGGCCGGTCCAGGACCTCGGCGAGGACCGCGACCTGCTCGGCGGGGCTGATCGCCGCCGGGCCGCTCAGCGGCAGCACCGCACCGTCGTGCCCGCCCCTGAGCGCCGCGACCACCACCGCGGCGATGTCCCGCGGGTCCACGATGGACGCGCGCAGGTCACCGAACGGCGCCCGGACGACGCCGGCCTGCCGCACCGACGGCGCCCACTCCGACGTGTTGGACATGAACCCTCCGGGCCGGACGATCGTCCAGGCCGGCCCCGCGTCCCGCACGGCGCGTTCCCCGTCGGCGTGCCAGCGGCCGAGGAGCCCGTTCGGGGCCTCCTCGGCGGCGAGGGACGAGAGCGCGACGAGACGGGTCACCCCGGCCTTCGCGGCGGCCTGCGCCAGGTTGGCGTCGTGCTCGGCCTTGCGCGGCCCGACCGACAGCAGGAACACCCGGTCCACACCGTCCAACGTGGACGGCAGGCTGTCCGGGTCGCCCAGGTCGCCGGCGACGAGCTCGACATCCGGCAGCAGTGTCGCCGCCCGTGCCGGGTCCCGGGTCAGGGCGCGCACCGGCTCGCCCGCCTCCAGCAGCTGCCGCACCACCGCGCGTCCGACGGTGCCCGTGGCACCGGTCAACAGGATCGTCATGCGTCCGTGTCTAACCGCACCTCCTCCAGTGCCGCTGGAGCCTTGTGCGGCGGCGCCGCGGTGGAGCCGGGCTCCATGGCAGCTCCAGTGGCCGCTCCTAGCGTCGGGGGAGCCGCGTCCGACGACACCTGGGAGTCCACAGTGGAGCTGAACCCCGCCCCGATCCTCGACATCGCGTCGGGTGCCCGCCGCGCGCGGCTGCTGTTCGCCGCCGCCGACGTCGGCGTCTTCGGCGCCCTCGCCGAGGCGCCCGCGACCGCCGAGGAGGTCCGCGCGAGGCTGGGGCTGCACAGGGCGGGGGTCGGCGACCTGCTCGCCGGGCTGGAGGCGCTCGGGCTCGTCGAGCGCCGCGACGGCCGCTACCACAACAGCCCCGCCGCCGGCCGCTACCTGGTGCCCGGGCGGCCCGAGTTCCTCGGCGGCTTCCTGGACTTCCTCGACCACACGCTGCACCCGGCCTGGGACGGCCTGGCCACCAGCCTCCGTTCCGGCGAACCCGCGAACGTCCAGGCCGGCGACGGCGACCCGTACGCGCCGGTGCACGCCGACCCCACCTCGCGGACCGCGTTCTTCGACGCCATGGACGTGCTCAACGCGCCGATCGGCGCGGCCCTCGCCGAACTGGACTGGAGCGGCTTCGAGCACGTCGTCGACGTCGGCGGCGCCCGCGGCAACATCGCGGTGCACCTGGTCAAGACACACCCGCACCTGCGGGTCACCGTGTTCGACCTGCCGGACGTGCGGCCGGCCTTCGAGGCGCACGTCGGCGACAACGACCGGGTCACCTTCGCCGGCGGGGACTTCTTCACCGACCCGCTGCCGGCCGCCGACGCGGTGCTGTTCGGACATGTGCTGCACAACTGGACCGTGGAGCGGCGCCGGTTCCTCGCGCAGGCGGCCTTCCGCGCCGTGCGGCCCGGCGGCGCCGCGTTCGTCTACGACCCGATGCTCGACCCCGACCGCCCGCAGCTGCCCAACGTCCTCGCCAGCCTCAACATGCTCGTCTGGTCCGCCGGCGGCGCCGAGTACACCTTCGCCGACGCCGCGACCTGGTTCACCGACGCCGGGTTCGCCACCGTCTCGCACGCCCCGCTGGTCGCGACGACGAGCCTGCTCACGGCGCGGAAGGAGTGAGGCGGTGGCTGTCCGCGTCGCCCGTGACCCCGACGTCACCCGCAAGGCGCTCACCGGGTGGCTCGCCGGCCGGTTCGGCGCGCCCGATCTGCGGCTCGGGCCGGTGACCGTGCCGCCGTCGACCGGCTTCTCCGCGGAGAACCTGGTCGTCGACGCCACCTGGACCGGCCCCGAGGGACCGGCCCGGCGGCGGCTGGTCGTGCGCATCGCACCCACCAGCTACCAGCTGCACCCCCGGCCGCGGTTCTGGCAGCAGTACCACCTGCAGCGCCTCCTGGGCGAGCGCACCGACGTCCCGGTCGCGCCCGCGCTCGGGTTCGAACACGACCCGGGGCTCCTCGGCGCGCCGTTCTGCGTGCTGGGCCACGTCGCCGGGCTCGTCCCGGCGGACCTCCCCTCGTACCACCGCGAAGGCTGGCTGCACGACGCGTCCGCACCCATGCGGGCGGCGGTGTGGCGCAACGCCGTCGACGTGCTGGCCCGCATCCACCGGGTGCCCCCGCTGCCGCTCGATCTGGGCCCCGCTTCGCAGGTCGAGGAGTTGGCCGCGGATCTCGACTTCTACGGCTGCGCGGCGGATCCGCACGTCCGGGCCGGGATCGGTGTGCTGCGGGCCACCGTGCCGGCGCAGGCCGGGCCGCCGGTGCTGCTGTGGGGTGACGCCCGGCTGGGCAACATCGTCTTCGACGGTGCCGCCGTCGCGGCGGTCCTCGACTGGGAGATGGCCGGGCTCGGCGCACCCGAGGCCGACCTGGCCTGGTTCCTGCACCTGGACCGGCACCTCAGCGAAGGCATCGGCGCCGAACGCCTCCCCGGACTGCCGGACCGCGCCGCGACCGTCGCCCACTGGGCCCGCCGGACCGGCCGCGTGCCGCACGCGCTCGACTTCCACCGGGTGCTCGCCGCGGTCAGGTTCGCGGCCGTCACCGCCAGGGTCACCGCCCTGCTGACCGGGCACCGCCTGGTCCCCGCCGACTTCCCCCTGCACCGCAACGCGACGCGCCTGCTCGCGACCACACTCAAGGAGGTCGGCACGTGAAACTGTCCATCCTGGACCAGTCCCCGATCGGGACGGGCCAGTCACCCGCCCAGGCCCTGCGCAACACGGTCGAGCTCGCCGAGCTCGCCGACCAGCTCGGCTACACCCGCTACTGGGTCGCCGAGCACCACGCGATGCACTCCCACGGCGGGAGCGCGCCCGAGGTGCTCGTCGCCGCGATCGCCGCCCGCACCAGCCGGATCCGGGTCGGCTCCGGCGGGGTGCTGCTGAGCCACTACAGCCCGTTCAAGGTCGCCGAGGTCTTCCGTACCCTCGAGGCCCTGTACCCGGGCCGCATCGACCTCGGCATCGGCCGGTCCGCGGGATCCAGCCCGATCGAGACCTACGCGCTGCGGGGCGCGTCGTCGCTGCCGGACGACTTCGACGACAAGCTCGTGCAGCTGCTCGCGTTCCTCGACGGGAGCTTCCCGCCCGGGCACCCGTTCCACGACATCGTCGTCACCCCGACCGGCACCGGACGCCCCGAGGTGTGGCTGCTCGGCTCCAGCCCGCGCAGCGGCGCCGTCGCCGCCCAGCTGGGCCTGCCCTACGCCTACGCCCACTTCATCAACCCGGCCCCGACCCGCGCCGTCTTCGCCGACCACCGGGCCCGCACCGGCGGCACCGGCAAGGCGATCCTCGGCATCGGCGTCTACTGCGCCGGCACCGACGCCGAGGCCGAGCGCATCTACGCCACCCAGCGGGCGTTCCGCAAGCGGCTCACCCGCAACGACGTGCGCCCCGTGCCGACCCCGGAGCAGTCGCTGCTGGAGCTCGCCGACGGCGACGACCCGCTCGGCGCGGAGCGCTTCGAGTTCCCGCGCTACGTCCACGGCACGCCGGACCGGGTCCGCGACCAGATCCTGGCCATCACCGAGGCGACCGGCGCCGAAGAGGTCATCGCGCTCGCCACCATCCACGACCATGCCGACCGGCTGCGCTCCTACGAGCTGCTGGCTTCGGCGTTCGCGCTGCAACCCGCGCTCGCCTGAGAGGATTCCGATGCGTTTCGGTATCAACCTGTTCCCGACCGTCGGCCCGTCGGACAAGGCCGCGGCCGAGTACTTCGACGACGCGCTCGGCCTGGTCGAGCTCGCCGAGCAGCTCGACTACCACCACGTGAAGACGGTCGAGCACTACTTCTTCGCCTACGGCGGCTACAGCCCCGACCCGGTCACGTTCCTGGCCGCCGCGGCCGCCCGCACCTCCCGGATCCGGCTCATCACCGGCGCGGTCATCCCGGCGTTCACGCACCCGATCAAGCTGGCCGGCAAGCTCGCCATGCTCGACAACATCTCCCACGGCCGCCTCGACGTCGGTTTCGGCCGCGCGTTCCTGCCCGACGAGTTCGCCGCGTTCGGCATCCCCCTGGACGAGAGCCGCCCCCGCTTCGACGAGGGCGTCGCCGCCGTCCGTCAACTGTGGACGACGCCCGATCTCGTGTTCGACGGGCAGTTCCACCGGTTCGGACCGGTCACGCTGCTGCCCCTGACCTACCAGCGGCCGCACCCGCCGATCCTCGTCGCCACCGCGATCACCCCGTCGTCCGCGGCGTCCGCCGGTGCCAACGGGTACGGGCTGCTGCTCGTACCGTCGATCAACAAGCGGGAGAAGGTCCAGGAGATGATCGCCGGCTACCGCGCGGCCCGCGCCTCCGCGGGTCTGGACCCCGCCGGCGGGGACATCCACCTCAGCTACAACTGCTACCTGTCCGAGGACGCCGGCGAGGCGTACCGCAACGGCCGCCGCTACTCCGAGTGGACGAACGCCCGCCTCCTGGAGGCGGTCTCGGCCTGGGGCGTCACGCGCAGCTCCGGCTACGAGGGCTACGAGAACATCGTGCAGAAGGTGTCGTCGGCGGACTTCGACAGCTCGCTGCGCGACAACAAGGCCCTCGTCGGCACCCCCGCCGAGGTCGTCGACCGGGTCACCACGATCCGCGACTGGTTCGGCGACGTGACGATCAGCCTGCAGGTCGTCTCCGGCAACATGCCGCTGTCCGAGTCGCAGCGCACCATCCGCCTCTTCGGCGAGCAGGTCCTGCCCAAGTTCAGCTGACCGGCGCCTGGATCAGCGCGCGAATGATGTCCCGCGGCAGGGACGGGTTGGCCGCGGCCTCGGTGACCCCGTCGTCGAGGAGTGCGAAGAGCGTCCCGGCATCCAGGGCGGGGTGCCGGGCCGCGGCCCGCCGGGCCTTCTCGTCGGCGAGGCACGCGGCGAGCGCGGGCCCGGTGGCGTTGGGATGCCTGGCGATCTCGCGGAGGGCGAGCTTCGCCGGCGGCCGCAGCGTCGCGATCCGCAGCAGCAGGTCCGCGGGGCAGGCGGGGTTGCCGGCCAACGCGCCGGCGACCCGGACGCCGTGGGCGGTGAGCATGGCCTGCATGCGGGCGAGGGAGATGCGGGGATTGCGGGCGACCGCCTGGAGCACCGCCGCGTCGGGGTCCGCGGCGAGGGCGTCGACGAGGTCGCCGGGCAGCCCGGGGTGCCGCGCGGCGAGCATCCGGACGGCCGGCACCTTGGAGGTGGCGAGCTGCCGCAGCTCGTCGGCGCCGGCGGCCGCGATGCGCGGCAGCGGCGCAGGGCCGGCCTGGTCGGTGCCGGCCTCGATGTCGGCGGCGACCCGCGACGGCGGCGGTCCGGTCCGGGTGGTGGCGGCGAGGCCGGTGAGGACGTCGAGCGGGACGTTCGGGTTGTGCATGAGGCATTGCTGCACGCCGTGCGCCGGGTCGGTGGCCATGCCGCGGAGCACGGCCGGGTCGACGGCGGGGTTGGCGGCGACCGCGTAGCGGACGAAGGGCATGGGTTCGGCAGCGAGGCTGGCGTACTCGTCCTGCGGCAGGTCCGGCCGGCCCGCGACGGCCCATCGGACCCAGTGGTCCGGATGCCGGGTGAGGTGCACGATGGCCGGTGCGGGAGTGGAACGGTTCTCAGCCGCCGCGTACTGGATGCCGTGGATCGCGCTCTCGTGACCGCCGTCGCAGGCCGGCCAGTCCGCGGGTTGATCGGTTCCGTCGCAGTCCGGGCAGGCCTCGGCGGGCGGACGGCCACCGTCTCGCGCCAGGGCCGCCAGAATCTCGCCCGGTGTGGCCTTGTTGGCGGCCAATGCCGTTCGGACCCGGGTGTGCGGGTGCCGGGCGAGCCGCTCGGCGAGCGCGGCGGTCATCGCGGGCGACAGGGCAGCCTCGGCGACGACGTCCATGTCGAGGTCGTCCGCGAGCCGCGCCACCACGTCGGCGGGCGTGTGCGCGGCGGACGCGAGCAGCCGGCGGATCCAGGGATCGGGTGACGTCGCGTGCGCGCGTGCCCACTCCGGCGGCGCCCCGGTGGCATCCAGCAGCGCGGCGACGACCCGCGCGTCCCGCCCGTCGACGTCGGCGGCCAGCAGGTGTCCATTGTGGATGAGCCAGACGGCGGCGCCGGTGCTCCGTGCCGCGATGGCGCGGACCTGGGCGGCGGACAGGTCGTCCCGCCGCGCCAGGTCGCCGAGCAGCTCGTCGTCGCCGGCGGCGATGAGCGCGTCGACCAGGTCCGCCGGCAGGGCCGGGTTCACTGCCAGGCCGTTGAGAAGTCCCACCGGTGCAGTGTCGCGCCCGGGCCCTCCCGACGCGACCAGATTCGGGTCAGGTGGCCAGGAAGTCGGTGACGGCGGCCGCGAACGCCTCCGGTTCGTCGACCCACGGGTAGTGGCCGGCGCCGGGGATGGTGACGTGGCGGGCGTGGGGGAGGCCGCCGGCGGCCACGTCGCCGATGCGGACGCCGGTGAGGGCGTCGCGGTCGCCGGTGAGGACCAGCACCGGAGCCGGGACGGTGGCGAAGTCGTCGAGCCAGCCGGTGGAGGTGCCGGCCCAGAAGCCGGCCCAGGCGTCCAGGGCGAACCCGGTGCGCTGCGTCGCGGCGTGGGCCTGCTGGCGGGCGTCCCAGCGGCCGTACGCGGCGGGGGTGTAGCGGTCCAGGACGTCGAAGACCTGGGCGGGCGGGGTGTCCGGCGGCAGGCTCAGCAGCTCACCCGCGGCGTCGCTGACCGAGGAGAACCAGGGGGCGTCGGTGCGGGTGGCGAGGATGTCGCCCACGTCGTCGCCGCCCTTGCCGTACAGCTGAGGGCTGGGTGCGACGAGGATCAGGCGGTCGATCCGGGTGGGGTGCCCGGCGGCGTAGGCGCTGGCGACGACCGAGCCGGCGGAGTGGCCGAGGAGGTCCAGGCGGTCCAGGCCGAGGTGGGCGCGCAGCGCCTCGACGTCCCGGGCGAGGCTCGGGTACGCGTAGGTGGCCGGGTCGGCCGGCCGGGGCGAGGCGCCGGTGCCGCGGGCGTCGTAGCGGATGAGGGTCCGCGACGCCGACAGGCCGCCGAGGTCCTCGAGGTACCCGGCGGCCCGCGGACCGCCCGGGACCAGGACCAGCGGCGGCCCGTCGCCGATCGACTCGTAGTGCAGGACCGTGCCGTCGTAGCTGGTGAAGATAGCCATGCAGCGACGCTACGAACGGCCGGTCGACGCCCGCTGCAGTCCCGCTACAGCGCGAGGCGCAGGACCGCCTTGCCGTTGACCTTCCGGTCGCGCAGCGCGTCCCAGGCCGGTGCCGGGTCGGACCACGGCGTCGTGAGCGCGACCTGGGGGTCGAGCCGGCCCTGCGTCACGAGGCCGACGAGCGTGCCGAGGTCGCGGCCGACCGGCTGCCGGCGCGTCTCCTGGAACAGGTGCAGGTATCGCAGCGACACCCCCGGCCGGAGCCGGCCCCAGTCCAGCGGGAGCCGCAGCGGCTCGCGGGTCGTGTTGCCGTAGCTGACCACGATCCCGTCCTCGGCGACCGACGCCCACGCCTGCTCCAGGGCGGCGCCGCCGACGCTGTCGAGCAAGACGTCCACCGGTTCGGCGATGGCCTCGCCGTATCCGCCGACCGCCGCGGCGCCGAGCTTCGCCAGGCCGTCGCCGCGGCCCGCCGCACCCACCCGGGCGATGACCCGCGCGCCGGCGGCGGCCGCGAGCTGCACCGCGACCCGGCCGACGCCGCCGCCCGCGCCGGTCACCAGGACCGTCCGGCCGAGCAGCCAGCCGGCGTGCCGCAGGGCGTAGAGGGCGGTGAGGCCCGCGACCGGCAGCGCCGCACCGGTCGTGTCGGGGACGGTGTCGGGCAGCACGGCGAGGTGGCCGGCGGGGATCGCGACCCGCTCGGCGAACCCGTCCCGCCCCGCGAGCCCGACGACCCGCGCGCCGGCGGGCGGCCCGGAGCCGTCGGCGGCGGCCCGCTCGACGACCCCGGCGACGTCCCAGCCGAGCCGCGACCCGGCGGGCAGGCTCGCGGCCACGGTCAGGTCGCCGCGGTTGAGCCCGGCCGCGTGCACCGAGACGACGGCCTCCCCGGGTGCCGGGTCCGGTTCGCCGACGTCGGCGCTCTCGAGCCCGATCCGGCAAGGCCACGCGTGTTCTCACCATTCGGGCTCGGCGTCCTCG